>NZ_JBVHZH010000044.1:29024-88329 GCF_055574515.1 Streptomyces sp. NPDC029466 | reverse complement strand
AACACCCCCCCTCCGTCAACCCCCCTGGGGACCAACATCTTTCCCTCTCGGCCCTTCCCCCCCCCTTTTTTTCCCTAGGGGGCCCCCCCCCCGCCCCCCCCCCCCCCCCCCGGGCCAAGACCTCAGGCGCGGGCGTGCCGGGAGCTGCGGGCCGCCGCGCCGGCGCGTTCCACCAGGGCCACCAGATGTTCATTGACCAGCTCGGGCCGCTCCAGCATCACCAGATGCCCGGCGCCGGGGACACAGACCAGCTCCGCGTCGGGCAGCACCTCGGCGATCGTCCGGCTGTGGTCGGCCGGGGTGATCAGATCGTTCTCCCCGGCGAGCACCAGCGAGGGCACCGCGTCGTACGCGACCAGCGCCTCGGTCTTGTCATGCACCGCGAACGCCGGGAAGAACTCGGCGACCACATCGATCGGGGTCGCCTCGATCAGCCGCTCGCCGAACCGCGCGATGCCCGGGTCCACCTTCTCCGGCGTCCCGAACGAATACCGCTTGATCAGCCCGGCGAACAGATCGGCGGTGGCCCGCCGCCCGCGCTCGACGATCTCGCGCTGCCAGCCCAGCGCCTTCAGCACCCCCGGCGCGAGCCAGTGGAAGGCCTTGACGCCCATGGACGGCAGCCCGAAGCCGACCTCGCTGAGCCGGCCCGCGGACGTGCCGATCAGGGCCACCCCGACCACCCGCTCCGCGACGTACTCGGGGAACTGGTCGGCCAGCGCCATCACCGTCATCCCGCCCATGGAGTGCCCGACCAGCACGATCGGCCCCTCGGGGACCGCCGCGTCCAGCACCGCCTTCAGGTCCCGGCCCAGCAGGTCGATGGTGACCGGTTCCGTGCCGTCGATCTGGCCGTGGCCGCGCGAGGAGCGGCCGTGGCTGCGCTGGTCCCAGTGGACGGTGCGCACCGCGCCGCGCAGGGCGGAGCGCTGGAAGTGCCAGGAGTCCTGGCTGAGGCAGTAGCCGTGGCTGAAGACGACCGTGGGGGCCGTGGCGCGCCGGCCCAGCGCCGCCGACAGCCGCTTGCGCAGACCGCCCTGGGCCTCCTGCGCGGCCCGGGCCTCCTTGCCGCGCACCGGCTTGGCGGACCGGTCGGCCTTGCCGCCCTTGCCGTTCCTGCTCTTGCCCGGGTGGTCGTCCTTCTCCGGCCGGCCCGTCTCCACGCCCGGCTCATCGACCTCGTAATACAGCTCGGTGCCGTCCTCGGCGATCGCCGCCCCCGGGGTGCCGCGCAGCGTGCCGTACGGGCCGGCGGCGTCCAGTGCGAGCCGGGCCCGGCGGCGCATTCCGCGGCCGACCGTCATCCGCTCTATCGCCACACCGGCCGCGGCGCCCGCCGCGACCACCCCGATCGCGGCACCGGCCACACCGGCGTGCCGGCCCGCCCGCGCCCAGTTGCCGGCCGCCTCGACGGCCGTCTCGACCGCCTGCGCGGCGGCCTCCTGTCCCTCGGTCATGCCGTACCCCCCGTGAGCGCGCTGTCTCCTTCGGCTTCGCTCCGTGCGCCGCTGTCCACGTAGACGCGCGGGACCCGGCTTCCGATCCGTGTGACGATCTCGTAGCCGATGGTTCCGGCCACCCTGGCCCAGTCCTCCGCGGTCGGCTCACCACGGTCCCCCGGGCCGAACAGCACCGCCGGATCACCCGGCTCGGCGCTGTCGCCGCCCAGGTCGACCACGAACTGGTCCATCGCGATCCGCCCGGCGACCGTCCGCCACTTGCCGGCGACCAGCACCGGGCCGGTCCCGGAGGCGTGCCGCGGGATGCCGTCCGCATAGCCGAGCGGGACCAGCGCCAGGGAGGTCTCCCCGGGCGTCGTGTAGTGGTGCCCGTACGACACGCCGTGGCCGCCCGGGACGCGCTTGACCGAGGCGAGCGAGGCCTCCAGCGTCATCGCGGGCCGCAGTCCGAAGTCCTGGGAGGTCCCGACCTCGGGGCTGGGCGAGATGCCGTAGATGCCGATACCGGTACGGACCAGGTCGAAGTGCGCCTCGGGGAGGGTCAGCAGCGCCGGGGTGTTGGCGATATGCCGCACCTCGGGGTGCAGCCCGGCCCGTTCGGCGGTCCGCAACGCCTCCTGGAAGACGGCCAGCTGGGCGGCGATCGAGGGGTGGCCGGGCTCGTCGGCACAGGCGAAGTGCGACCAGACGCCGGTGACGGTCAGTGTGCCCTCGGCCTCGGCGGCCCGGGCCGCGGCGGTCAGCTCCGACCAGTCGGCGGGTGCGCAGCCGTTGCGGCCGAGCCCGGTGTCGATCTTGAGCTGGACGCGGGCGGGCCGGCCGCACTCCCGGGCCGCCGCGGTCACCTCGCGCAGCGCCCACAGCCCGCTCACCGCGACCTCGATGTCCTGCTCGATGGCCCGGCGCCAGGGGCCGCCCGGCGTCCACAGCCAGCACAGCAGCCGCCCGGTGTCACCGGCCGCCCGGAGCGCGAACGCCTCCTCGGGCAGCGCTGTGCCCAGCCAGCCCGCACCGGCCTCACGGGCGGCGCGCGCACAGCGCACCGCTCCGTGTCCGTAGCCGTCGGACTTGACCACGGCCATCAGCTCTGCCCGGGGTGCGCGGTCCCGCAGTGCACGCACATTCGACCGCACGGCGGCGAGGTCGATGGCGGCACGGGCGCGCTTCGCTGTCTCGTTCATCCCCCTCAGTGTCGCAGGCGACGCCGCGGGGCCCCGGGGGACGGGCGCGGAAACCGTGCTCACACGCCGGGCTTCCGCCCCCAGACGTACACGGTGTCGCCCTGCCTCAGCACTTCCCACGCCCGCCGCGCGTCCGTCATGGTGAGGTTGACGCAGCCGTGCGAGCCGGCTCCCGAGAAGATGTCCTCGTAGACGCCGTGCAGCGCCTCCCCGCGGTCGAAGAACTGGGCGTAGGGCATCCGCGTGCCGTAGAGGTTCGAGATGTGGTGCCGGTGGCGCAGATAGATCCGGTACGAGCCGGTGCGGGTCTCCATCGTCGGCGCACCGGACCGGATCGCCACCGGTTCGAGGATCACCCGGCCGCCCTGCTGCACCCACATCAACTGCCGGTTCAGGTCGACACACGCGGTCCGCTGGGCGAGGGCGGGGCAGTGCCCGGCCCGGTTGGGGTCCTTCCTGGCCCGCATCACCCGCACGATCGCCCCCGTGACCGGGCCGGCGAAGCCGGTGGCCGGCGCGATGCGGTGGGCCTGCTGGAACCGCCGGATCGCCCGGCAGTCCCCCGTGCTCTGCCGCCCGTCCACCTGCCGCCCCAGGTAGCGCTCCGCCTGCCGCTGGTAGGGCCCGGTGGAGGCGCTGCACCGGGCCGCCCGGCCGGCGGGCGCCACCTCGGACCGCGGCACGTACTCGATGTGCCGGGGCCCAAGGGCCGCCCGCGCCGCGCGCGGCAGCCCGGGAACCAGGGCGGGCAAACGGTACGCGGACGGGGACGCCACGGTGGGCGACGGCGCCACGGTGGGCGACGGCGCCACGGCCACCGCGGGCGGCCCGGCGACAACCAGGAGCGAGGCGCAGACCAGCAACGCCGAAAGGGTGCGTTTCATGCCCTCACGCATGCCGTGGGCGCGCGGCCTTACCGCCCACCGGGCGCCAGGTTCGCCCTGGTGCCCGCCCCATTCCCCCGCGGGGCGTAACGCCGCCCCGGCAGCTGTCAGTGCGTCACATCACGCCAGGCGGCGCCCAGATGGGCGGCGACCTCGGAGGCCAGGACCGGCGCGCCGTCCGGCCCGGCCGCGCGGCGCGCCGCCAGCCCGTGCAGATACGCGCCGACGGATCCGGCGTCCCGCGCCCCAAGGCCCGCGGCCAGCAACGACCCGGTCACCCCCGACAGCACGTCCCCGCTCCCGGCCGTCGCCAGCCAGCCGGTCCCGGTGGGGTTGACCCGTACGGGACCGTCCGCCTCCGCCACCAGCGTCGTCGAGCCCTTGAGCAGCACCGTGGCCCCGTAACGCGCCGCCAACTCCCGTACGGAGGCCAGCCGCGCCGCCTCGACCTCCTCGCGGCCGCGCCCGAGCAGCGCGGCGGCCTCCCCCGCGTGCGGCGTCAGCAAGGTCTCCGCCGTCCGCTCCCGGACCCGCTCCGGCGTCAGGAAGCGCAGGCCGTCCGCGTCCACCAGCACCGGCACGTCCGCCGCCAGCACATCCTCCAGCGCGTCCGCCTCGTCCCCGATGCCGGGCCCGATCACCCACGCCTGCACCCGGCCCGCCTTGTCCGGCGGCCCGGGATGCACCAGCGTCTCCGGGAAGCGCGCCAGCACCGCCTCGGCGGCCGGCCCGACATACCGCACGGCCCCCGCGCCGCCCCGCAGCGCACCCGCCACCGCGAGCACCGCCGCCCCCGGATACCGCGCGGACCCGGCGACCACCCCGACCACGCCCCGCCGGTACTTGTCGCTCTCGGGCGCCGGGCGCGGCAGCAGCTCCGCCACGTCCGCGTGCTGCAACGCCTCCAGTTCGGCCTCCTGCGGCAGCGTGAGCCCGATGTCCACCAGCCGCAGCGCGCCCGCCCGCTCGCGCGCCGGATCGATCAGCAGTCCCGGCTTGTACGCACCGAACGTCACCGTCGCATCGGCCCGTACGGCGTCCCCGTGCACCTCGCCGCTGTCCGCGTCCACCCCGCTGGGCAGATCGACCGCGACCACGGGCGCCGACTCCCATGCCGCCCGCGCGAGTTGCGCGGCCTCCGGGCGCAGCCCGCCGCGTCCCCCGATCCCGACGATGCCGTCCACGACCAGATCGGCCCGGCCGATGTCCCGCGGCGCGTCGTCCGAAACCCGTCCCCCGGCCGCCCGCAGCGCGGCCAGGCCGCCCTGGTGGGCCCGGTCGGGCGAGAGCAGCACCGCCACCACCCCGGCCCCCCGCCGGGCCAGCCGGGCACCGGCGTACAGCGCGTCCCCGCCGTTGTCACCGCTGCCCACCAGCAGCACCACCCGGCTGCCGTACACCTTGCCCAGCAACTCCCCACAGGCCACGGCCAGTCCGGCCGCCGCCCGCTGCATCAGGGCCCCTCCGGGCAACCGGGCCATGAGCTCTCGCTCGGCGGCCCGTACGGTCTCCACGCTGTAGGCAGTCCTCATACGGCCAAGTCTCGCCCCTCATCCACCGGGTGCGGGGGATTTCCCCCGCCCGAAGACGTCCGGGGACGGCGCCCGCCACGACGGACCGGACAGGCGCCGCACCGCCCTCACCCCTCGGCGATCACCACGGCGGAGGCGACCCCCGCGTCATGGCTCAGCGACACATGCCACGACCGGACCCCGAGCTCCACCGCCCGCGCCTCGACCGTGCCCTGCACCCGCAGCCGCGGCTGCCCGCTGTCCTCGACGTACACCTCGGCGTCGGTCCAGTGCAGACCGGCCGGCGCCCCGAGCGCCTTGGCCAGCGCTTCCTTGGCGGCGAACCGCGCCGCCAGGGAAGCGATGCCCCGCCGTTCCCCGCTCGGCAATATCAGCTCGTCCTCGATGAACAGCCGATGCGCCAGCTCCGGCGTGCGCTCCAGCGCCGCACCGAAGCGATCGATCTCGGCGACATCGATCCCTACCCCGATGATCACTCCACCGTCACCGACTTGGCGAGGTTGCGCGGCTGGTCGACCTCGTTGCCGCGGGCGGTGGCCAGCTCACAGGCGAAGACCTGCAACGGGACGGTGGACACCAGCGGCTGGAGCAGCACCGGCGTGCGCGGGATCCGTACGAGGTGGTCGGCGTAGGGCACCACCGTCTCGTCGCCCTCCTCCGCGATCACGATGGTCCGCGCGCCCCGGGCCCGGATCTCCTGAATATTCGACACGATCTTGTCGTGCAGCACCGACCGCCCACGCGGCGACGGCACCACCACGACGACCGGCAGATCGTCCTCGATCAGCGCGATCGGCCCGTGCTTGAGCTCCCCGGCCGCGAAGCCCTCCGCATGCATGTACGCGAGCTCCTTGAGCTTCAGCGCACCCTCCAGCGCCACCGGATAGCCCACATGCCGCCCGAGGAAGAGCACCGTGTTCTTGTCGGCGAGCGAGCGCGCCAGCTCCCGTACCGGCTCCATCGTGCCGAGCACCTGCTCCACCTGGGTGCCGATGGCGGCGAGTTCGCGCACCACGTCCCGGATCTCGTCGCCCCACTTGGTGCCCCGCACCTGCGCGACGTAGAGCGCCACCAGATAGCAGGCCACCAGCTGCGTCAGAAACGCCTTCGTCGACGCCACCGCCACCTCGGGCCCGGCGTGCGTGTACAGCACCGCGTCCGACTCCCGCGGGATGGTCGACCCGTTCGTGTTGCAGATGGCGAGCACCTTCGCGCCCTGCTCCCGCGCATGCCGCAGCGCCATCAGGGTGTCCATCGTCTCGCCGGACTGGCTGATCGCGATCACCAGCGTGTGCCGGTCCAGGATCGGGTCCCGGTAACGGAATTCACTGGCCAGCTCGGTCTCGCAGGGAATCCTGGTCCAGTGCTCGATCGCGTACTTGGCGATCATCCCCGCGTGGTACGCCGTCCCGCACGCCACGATGACGACCTTGTCGACCTCCCGCAGCACCTCCGGCGGGATCCGCACCTCGTCCAGCGACAGCACGCCCGACGCGTCGATCCGCCCCAACAGCGTGTCCGCGACGGCCTTCGGCTGCTCGGCGATCTCCTTCAGCATGAAGTAGTCGTAGCCGCCCTTCTCGGCGGCCGAGGCGTCCCAGTCCACGTGGTACTCGCGGACCTCCGCCGGCGCCCCCTCGAAGTCGGTGACCGTCACTCCGTCCCGGCGCAGCTCCACGACCTGGTCCTGGCCCAGCTCGATGGCCTCCCTCGTATGCGCGATGAACGCCGCCACATCCGAGGCCAGGAAGGCTTCACCGTCCCCGACACCCACCACCAGCGGCGAGTTCCGCCGCGCCCCGACCACCACATCCGGCTCATCGGCATGCACCGCGACCAGCGTGAACGCACCTTCCAGCCGCCGGCACACCTGCCGCATCGCCTCGGCCAGCTCGCCGCACGACGAGTAGCACTCGGCCAGCAGATGCGCCACGACCTCGGTATCCGTCTCGGACGCCAACTCGTGCCCGCGGTCGGTGAGTTCGGCGCGCAGCCCGGCGAAGTTCTCGATGATGCCGTTGTGCACGACCGAGACCCGGCCGGCGTTGTCCAGATGCGGATGGGCGTTCTCGTCGGTGGGCCCGCCGTGCGTCGCCCACCGGGTGTGCCCGATCCCCGTCGAACCGGCCGGCAACGGACGGTCCGCCAGCTCCTTCTCCAGGTTGGCCAGTTTCCCGGCCTTCTTGGCCGCCGCCAGCCCCCCATCGGCCAGCACGGCGACCCCCGCCGAGTCATACCCCCGGTACTCCAGCCGCTTCAGCCCGGCCAGGACAACATCCAGGGCGCTCTGCCCGCCCACATATCCCACGATTCCGCACATGGGGGCAGGGTACGCGCCGGGTCCTGCACGGCGACGGTATGGCGACGCGGCGGGCTCGGGGCCGTACCGCCGGCCCCGAGGTCACCGGTCGCCGCGGGCCCGGCTTTCCGGTCATGATCACGACCGATGACCGCGCCCCGGAACACGCCCCCGCACCGCGCGCCAGCGCCCACATGCCCGGGCCCCTCAATACCCCCGCGCTATCCGATGGTGCGCCTCCCGCACCGCCTCCAACGACTCCTCGTCCGCCTCCGCGTCCCCGCCGGGCCCGCCGCCCGGCTCGAAGCGCTCCAGGAAATCGGCGAGATCCTCTCCCAGGTCCTCGTCCGGCAGCTCCTCGGCCAGCTCGGCGTACACCTGGGCAGCGAAGCCGTCCGTGGTGCAGTCCGGACCGGTGTGGTCCGCGCCGGCGTTTCTCCCCCACGGCCGATGTCCCAGCAGACCGGCCTTACGCGTGCGCACCCGAACCCCCCCCTGATTCGTCCGCGGCCCGTCTCCGGGCCCTTCCCCGCCGCTGACCGTACCGGGCAATACCGACCGGGTACAGACAGGGTGGCTGAGATTCACCCAAGCCCACCCCGACATCCACAAGACCACCTTCCGGCGCCCGGCCGGCCACCCCGAGATGAACGGCGGGTGGCGGCTGCGCACAATGGGCGCGTGCCCCTGACGACCGATCCGCAGCAACGACGCCGCGCCGAGAGCTCCCCGTACGTCGATCTGACGCGCGCACAGTGGAGCGCCCTGCGGGAGAAGACCCCGCTGCCCCTGACGGCCGACGAGGTCGAACAGCTGCGGGGCCTGGGCGATGTCATCGACCTCGACGAGGTACGCGATGTCTATCTCCCGCTGTCCCGGCTCCTCAACCTCTATGTCGGCGCCACCAGCAATCTGCGCGGCGCCCTGAACACCTTCCTCGGCGACGCGGGCGGCGGCCCCCAGCCCGGCACCCCGTTCGTCATCGGGGTCGCGGGCAGCGTGGCGGTCGGGAAGTCCACCACCGCCCGGCTGCTCCAGGCGCTGCTGGCCCGCTGGCCCGAGCACCCGCGCGTCGAGCTGGTCACCACCGACGGCTTCCTCTTCCCCAACGCCGAACTGCACCGGCGCGGTCTGATGTCCCGTAAGGGCTTCCCCGAGTCCTACGACCGGCGGGCGCTGACCCGCTTCGTCGCGGCGGTGAAGTCCGGCAAGGCGCAGGTCACCGCACCGGTCTACTCCCACCTGATCTACGACATCGTGCCCGGCGAGCAGCTGACCGTGCAGCGCCCCGACATCCTCATCGTCGAGGGCCTGAACGTCCTCCAGCCGGCCCTGCCCGGCAAGGACGGCCGCACCCGCCTCGGGCTCGCCGACTTCTTCGACTTCTCCGTCTACGTCGACGCCCGCACCGAGGACATCGAGAAGTGGTACCTGGGCCGCTTCCGCAAGCTGCGCGAGACCGCCTTCCAGAACCCGTTCTCGTACTTCCGCAAGTACACCCAGGTCTCCGAGGACGAGGCCCTCGACTACGCCCGGATGATCTGGCGCACCGTCAACAAGCCCAATCTGCAACAGAACGTCGCCCCGACTCGCGGCCGTGCCAACCTGGTGCTCCGCAAGGGGCCGGACCACAAGGTGCAGCGGTTGTCGTTGCGCAAGCTCTAGGGAGTACGAACGCCGTGCTGCATCTGCGCCTGATCGTCCCGGAGGACCGTACGGACGAGGTGCTCCAGCTGCTGGAGCAGACCGTCGGGACCACCCATCTCGTCGTGCTGAGCGGGGCGGCCCGTGAGCCGCGGGGCGATGTGGTGCTGTGCGATGTCGCCCGGGAGGCCGGTGACGGACTGCTGGTCCGGCTGCGGGAGATGGGCCTCGACCGGAGTGGTTCCATCGCGCTGGAGCACATCGATCTGTCGCTGTCCCGGCGGGCCGACCGGGCGGAGGACGAGGCCCCCGGCGAGGGCGCGGACGCCGTGCTGTGGGAGTCGCTGACCGACGCCACCCACGAGGAGTCGACGCTGACGGCCACCTACCTCGCGTTCCTGACCCTCGCGACGATGATCGCGGCCTGCGGTGTGGTCCTCGACAACGCCATCCTGATCGTCGGCGCGATGGCGGTCGGCCCCGAGTTCGGCCCGCTGGCGGGCATCTCCACCGCCCTGGTCCGGCGGGCCCTGCGGCCGGCCTGGCGCTCGCTGGTGGCGCTGGTCGTCGGCTTCGTTGTGGCCATGGTGCTGACCTGTGGCTTCAGCTACTTCATGGATGCGGTGGGGCTGTTCACCGAACACCGGGTCGAGGGCCCGCGGCCCAATACGTCGTTCATCTGGCAGCCGGACTGGATGTCGTTCGTGGTGGCCTTCCTCGCCGGTATCGCCGGCACCCTCTCGCTGACCTCGGCGAAGTCCGGCGCCCTGGTGGGCGTGGCCATCTCCGTGACGACCGTGCCCGCCGCTGCCAACGCCGCTGTCG
The DNA here is from genome assembly GCF_055574515.1 of Streptomyces sp. NPDC029466. NCBI lineage: Bacteria > Bacillati > Actinomycetota > Actinomycetes > Kitasatosporales > Streptomycetaceae > Streptomyces > Streptomyces sp. NPDC029466. Next base: position 78,504 of record NZ_JBVHZH010000044.1, on the reverse strand, counting down.
CCTTCACCTACGGCGACTACGCGCAGACCTGGGGCTCCGTCGGCCAGCTCGGGCTGAACATGGCGGGCATCGTGATCGCCGGCACCCTCACCCTGGCCACACAGAAGCTGCTGTGGGCCCGGCACGGCACCCTCCCCATCGGCCGCTAGCGGACCGGAAACGGGCTCCCCCGGAGCGGACGGCCACGCCCCGGACCGGAAACGGCCTCGCCCCGGAGCGGCAAACCTGCCACCCCGGGGCGAGCCCGGTGCGTCCGCGGCACCCGAGCCGCGGTCCGTTGCCTCAACGGCGGCCGCGGCCACCGCCTACGGCACTCATCCCAGCGCCGACTTGACCGCGTCCGCCAGCCGCTCGGCGACCGCGCGGGCCTGCTCGATGTCCGCCGCCTCCACCATCACCCGCACCAGCGGCTCCGTACCGGACGGCCGCAGCAGCACCCGCCCGGTGGCGCCCAGCTCGCGCTCCGCCTCGGTGACCGCCGCGGTCACCTCGGGCGAGGTGGCCACCCGGGACTTGTCGACGTCGGGGACGTTGATCAGGATCTGCGGCAGCCGCTCCATGACGCCCGCCAGCTCGGCCAGCGGCTTGCCGGTCGCGGCGACCCGCGCGGCCAGCATCAGACCGGTCAGCGTGCCGTCACCGGTGGTGGCGTGGTCCAGCACGATGACGTGCCCGGACTGCTCGCCGCCCAGCGCGAGGCCGTGCGCCTTCATCTCCTCCAGGACGTAGCGGTCGCCGACCGCGGTCTGGACGAGGTCGATGCCCGCGCCCTCCATGGCCAGCTTGAAGCCGAGGTTCGACATCACGGTGGCGACCACGATGTTCTTGCGCAGCGTGCCCGCCTCGCGCATCCCGAGCGCCAGGACGGCCAGGATCTGGTCGCCGTCGATCTCGTTGCCCTCGCGGTCCACCGCCAGGCAGCGGTCCGCGTCGCCGTCGTGGGCGACACCCAGGTCCGCGCCGTGCTCGACCACGGCGGCGCGCAGCAGCTCCAGGTGCGTGGAGCCGCAGCCGTCGTTGATGTTCAGGCCGTCGGGGTCGGTGCCGATCGTGATGACGTCGGCGCCGGCCCGGGCGAACGCCTCGGGCGAGACCCGCGCCGCCGCGCCGTGGGCGCCATCGATGACGATCTTCAGCCCGTCCAGGCGGTTGGGCAGCACGCCGACGAGGTGCGCGACATAGTTGTCGAAGCCCTCGTCATAGACGGTGACCCGGCCCACGCCGGCCCCGGTCGGCCGCTCCCAGGGCTCACCGGAGCTGTGCGCGCGGTAGGTCCGCTCGATGCGGTCCTCCAGCTCGTCGGCGAGCTTGTGGCCGCCGCGGGCGAAGAACTTGATGCCGTTGTCGGGCATCGGGTTGTGGCTGGCGGAGAGCATCACGCCGAGGTCCGCGCCGAGCGAGCCGGTCAGATACGCGACCGCCGGGGTCGGGAGCACCCCCACCCGCAGCACGTCCACGCCGGCGCTGGCCAGGCCCGCGACGACCGCGGCCTCCAGGAACTCACCGGACGCGCGTGGATCGCGGCCGACCACCGCCACCGGCCGGTGCCCCTCGAAGGTGCCGGCTTCCGCGAGCACATGCGCCGCAGCGACCGACAGACCGAGCGCCAGCTCCGCCGTCAGATCCGCATTGGCGACGCCGCGCACACCGTCCGTGCCGAAGAGTCGTCCCACTGGTGTCCTCCGAGTAGATGAGCTTGGACCAGAGCATTAAGTCCAGGTATACGCCCCTGGTCCCGGATAGCCGAACGCCCCGGCAGCACGGAGGTGCCACCGGGGCGTTCGCCAAGATGCTGCACGGTGCAGCAGGCGCGATTAGCGCTTGCTGTACTGCGGCGCCTTACGGGCCTTCTTCAGACCGGCCTTCTTGCGCTCGACCGCACGGTCGTCACGCTTGAGGAATCCGGCCTTCTTCAGCGCCGGGCGGTTGTTGTCGACGTCCGCCTCGTTCAGCGCACGGGCCACGCCCAGGCGCAGCGCACCGGCCTGGCCGGAGATGCCGCCACCGGAGATGCGGGCGACGACGTCGTAGCGGTTGTCCAGCTCAAGCACCTTGAAGGGCTCGTTGACTTCCTGCTGGTGCACCTTGTTGGGGAAGTAGCCCTCAAGGGTGCGACCGTTGATCTTCCACTGGCCGGTGCCCGGAACGATCCGGACGCGGGCGATGGCGTTCTTGCGACGGCCCAGGCCGGCCGCCGGCTGCGGGTCGCCGAAGCGGGACGCGAGGGACTCGGAGGTGTACTCCGACTCCACGACCTCGGTCTCGGTGGTGTATTCCTCGACGGCGTCGTCGTTCTCGATGACGGTCTCGGGAGTGGTCTCGGCCACGATGCTCCTCAGATTCTCTGTCGTCTTAGGGGGTGGCCGGACTTACTGCGCGACCTGGGTGATCTCGAACGGGACCGGCTGCTGCGCAGCGTGCGGGTGCTCGGCACCTGCGTAGACCTTCAGCTTCGAGAGCATCTGACGGCCGAGGGTGTTCTTGGGGAGCATGCCCTTGATGGCCTTCTCGACGGCCTTCTCGGGGTTCTTGTCGAGCAGCTCGTCGTAGCGGACCGAGCGCAGACCGCCCGGGAAGCCCGAGTGGCGGTAGGCCATCTTCTGGGTCCGCTTGTTGCCGGACAGGTGCACCTTGTCGGCGTTGACGATGATGACGAAGTCACCCATGTCAACGTGCGGCGCGTAGACCGGCTTGTGCTTACCCCGCAGGAGGGACGCGGCCTGGCTGGCCAGACGGCCCAGGACAACGTCCTGCGCGTCAATGATGTGCCACTGGCGCTGGACATCGCCGGGCTTGGGGCTGAACGTACGCACGTCTTAGCCTTCGCTTCTTAAGTGAATGGGTCCTGTACTGGTCGCCGTGACCGATCCCGCAGCAGGGCGGCACTACGGGTGACGCAACCCGATCGTCCGCCGCTGGTTATCGGCCCAGGGACCGGCGTAAGGGCCCCTCACGTGAGATAGAGCAAGCCAATACGCATAACGAACCAGCAGAATACCGGGCCGTCCCCAGCGGGGTCAAAACGCCTCCCGAACCGGCGTGCGGTCCGGGACGGCCCCGGCCTACCGCTTCCGCTCCACCCGCCGCTCGTCCCACACCGGCTCCGCCGTCTCCCGCACCAGGCCGTCCGAGCCGAACACCAGGAACCGGTCGAAGGACTTCGCGAACCACCGGTCGTGGGTGACCGCGACCACCGTGCCGTCGTACGCCTCCAGCCCCTCCTGAAGCGCCTCCGCCGACTCCAGGTCCAGGTTGTCGGTCGGCTCGTCGAGCAGCAGGGCGGTCGTCCCGGCCAGCTCCAGCAGCAGGATCTGGAAGCGCGCCTGCTGGCCGCCGGAGAGCCGGTCGAAGCGCTGCTCGGCCTGTTTCTCCAGCTCATAGCGGCGCAGCGCGGACATCGCCTGGCCCTTGTCCTTGGCGTGCTCGGTCCACAGGACGTCGAGCAGGGTGCGGCCCAGCAGCTCGGGGTGGGCATGCGTCTGCGCGAAGTGGCCGGGGACGACCCGGGCGCCCAGCTTCCAGGCGCCGGTGTGCGGGACGGGATTCTGCTCGTCCCCGGCCAGCAGCCGCAGGAAGTGCGACTTGCCGGAACCGTTGGAGCCGAGGACCGCGACCCGCTCGCCGTAGAAGATCTCCAGCAAGAAGGGCTTCATGAGGCCGGTGAGCTCCAGCCCCTCGCAGGTGATCGCGCGCACGCCGGTGCGCCCGCCGCGCAGCCGCATGGTGATCTCCTGCTCGCGCGGCGGCTCCGGCGGCGGCCCGGCCTCCTCGAACTTCCGCAGCCGGGTCTGGGCGGCCTGGTAGCGGGAGGCGAGACCGTCGTTGAACGCCGCCTTGTTCTTGAGCGTGTTCACCAGCTGCTTCAGCTGCACATGCTTCTCGTCCCAGCGCCGCCGCAGCTCCTCGAAGCGGGCGAAGCGCTCCTTGCGGGCCTCGTGATACGTGCCGAAGCCGCCGCCGTGCACCCATACGTCGGAGCCCGCCGGGCCCGGCTCCACGCTGACGATCTTCTCCGCGGCGCGGGCCAGCAGCTCCCGGTCGTGCGAGACGAACAGCACCGTCTTACGGGTCTCCCGCAGCTGCTCCTCCAGCCACCGCTTGCCCGGCACGTCCAGATAGTTGTCCGGCTCGTCCAGCAGCAGCACCTCGTCCGTGCCGCGCAGCAGCGACTCCAGCACCAGCCGCTTCTGCTCACCGCCGGACAGCGTGCGCACCTTGCGCCACTGCGCCTTCTCGTAGGGCATCCCCAGCGCCGCCGTCGTGCAGATGTCCCAGACGGTCTCGGCCTCGTAGCCGCGGGCCTCCGCCCAGTCGCTGAGCGCCTGGGCATAGGCCATCTGCGCGGCCTCGTCGTCGTCCTCGGCGGTCATGATCGCCAGCTCGGCGGCGTCCACCGCGGCGGCCGCCTCCCTGATCCGCGGCTGCGCCACGGAAACCAGCAGGTCACGCACGGTGCGCTCGTCCCGTACGGAGCCCACGAACTGCGGCATCACCCCCAGCCCGCCGCTGACCGTCACCGCCCCGCCGTGCGGCTGGAGCTCCCCCGCGATCAGCCGCAGCAGCGTCGTCTTGCCGGCCCCGTTGGCCCCCACCAGCGCGACCGACGCCCCCTCCCCCACCCGGAAGGACACATCCCCCAGCAGGACCCTCCCGTCCGGCAGGTAGTACTCCAGATGTCCGGCCTCAAGATGTCCCATGAACGGGATTGTGACCGCCCTCCAAGCCTTCTACCAACCGGATTAGGATGCGCGGCATGAGCTTTGGGCAAGGCGGGCCGTTCGACGGCCCCGGGGGTTCTTCGTCGTCGACGCCGGACTGGGGCGCACTCGCCGAGGAGAGTGAGGCACAGGCCCGCCGCAAACGCTGGATGTGGATCGGCGGCGGCGTGCTGGCGGCCCTCGCGGTGGCCGGCATCGTCACCGCCGCCGTCATGACCGGCGGTGCGAAGGGCGGCAGTCCGACGGCGTCGCCCAGCGCGTCCGACGACGCCGCGGTGCCGGACGACCAGCCGTCCTTCCCGGACGTCTCCGTCCCGCCCCCGCCCAACCCGCGGGACTACATCTCCGACCCCAAGAAGGACAAGGCGCCGCTGACGCCCGCCACCCTCTTCCCGCAGAAGAGCATGGTCGTCGGCGAGCACGCCTACCCCCGCACCAAGACCGCCACCACCAAGGACTGCACCGCCGCCGCCCAGGGCCCGCTGGTCTCCTCACTCACCCACAACGGCTGCCGGCAGCTGCTGCGGGCCACGTATTCCAAGGGCGGTGTCGCGGTCACCGTCGGCATCGCGGTCTTCGACTCCCCGGCGCAGGCCACCAAGGTCATGAACGAGAACAGGGCCAACCTCATGCCGCTGCCCGGCGGCGGTGTCCCGGCGGACTTCTGCCAGGGCACGAAGTGCCGGATGGCGACCAATGCCACCGGCCGCTACGCCTACTTCACGATCGCCGGCTACCTCAACGGCAAGGACGTCACCAACACCGAGACCAAGGCCCGGCAGATCGCCCGGGACGGCGGTGCCTACGCGTTCAGCCAGATCACCCAGCGCGGCAAGGACCAGGCCGCGAAGGCCGCCGAGCAGCAGCTGAAGGAGGCCCGGGAGAAGGCCGGCCAGTCCTGACGCCTCCGGTGGCGCCGCCCCTCCGGCGGCGCCACCACCGGACCGCCGCTCAGCAGCAGCCGCCCGCCGGCAGCGTCCGCTTGTTCCGCGCCTCCTGGTTGCGCGCCATCAGCAGCTCGTCGGCCGGATAGCCGACCTCCTCCAGCGTCAGCCCATGGGGCCGTACGACATGCACGGCGGAGTCCCGCACCCCGGCGGCCAGCACCTTGCCCGGCCACTCCACGGGCCGGTGCCCGTCCCCGACGAACAGCATCGCCCCCACCAGCGACCGCACCATGTTGTGGCAGAAGGCATCCGCCCGCACGGTCGCCGTGATGATCCCGTCGGCCCCGCGCACCCAGCTCAGCTCCTGGAGCGTACGGATCGTCGTCGCGCCCTCCCGCCGCTTGCAGTACGCCGCGAAGTCGTGCTCACCCAGCAGCGGCCGGGAGGCCTCGTTCATCGCCTCGACGTCCAGCGCCCAGTCGTGCCACAGCACATGGCCGCGCAGCAGCGGATCCACCCCGCCGTGGTGATCGGTCACCCGGTACGCATAGCGCCGCCAGATCGCCGAGAACCGGGCGTTGAAGCCGTACGGCGCCTCGGCGAGCCGCCACACCCGCACATCCTTCGGCAGCCGCCCGGCCAGCCGCCGCAGCAGCTTGTCCTGATGCTCGGCCCACAGCTCCGCGGGAAGATCCACATGCGCCACCTGCCCCCGCGCATGCACCCCGGCATCCGTCCGCCCCGCCACGGTGAGCTCATACGTCTCCGCGGACCGGGTCACCGTCCGCAGCGCGTCCTCGATCTCCCCCTGGACGGTCCGCCGCCCGCCGGCCTGCTTCGCCCATCCGGAGAAGTCCTTTCCGTCGTAGGAAAGGTCCATCCGCACCCGGACCGCGCCCGGCTTCACTTCGTCACTCACACCCGCAATCCTCTCAAGCCTCCCGTGGGACACCCGCCCCCGCATACGAAAGCGGGCCCGCCCCGAAGGGCGGACCCGCTGACGCTCAAGCCGGGACTCAGGCGTCCTTCGACTCCTCGGTCGCCTCGGCAGCCGTGGCCGCCTCCGCGTCCTTGGCCGCACGCTTGGTCGCGGCCTCGGCCTCACCGGTGGCCTGCTGGGCCACGGTCAGCGCCTCCACCAGCTCGATGACGGCCATGGGAGCGTTGTCGCCACGACGGTTACCGATCTTGGTGATACGGGTGTAGCCACCCGGGCGGTTCTCGAACCGCGGGGCGATCTCCGTGAAGAGCGTGTGCACGACGCTCTTGTCCGAGATCAGCTGCATGACCTGACGGCGGTTGTGAAGGTCGCCCTTCTTCGCCTTGGTCACCAGGCGCTCCGCGTACGGACGCAGACGACGGGCCTTGGCCTCGGTCGTCGTGATGCGGCCGTGCTCGAAGAGCGCGGTGGCCAGGTTGCGCAGCATGAGGCGCTCGTGCGCAGCGCTGCCGCCCAGACGGGCACCCTTGGCGGGCTTCGGCATGTTCTTTCTCCTTGGTATCTGCCCCGGCCGTATCAGGTACCGAGGTCAGGACCCGGCGAGCGGTTGCTCACCGGCAACAACCAGCCCCTCCCGCGAGGAGAGGGGCGGGACCCCCGCACCCCGTAAGGGGCGCGGGGAACTGCGCGACCGGCCACCGCCGGCCCGCAGCCGAAATCAGGCCGTCCGGCCCGAGCTCTTAGTACTGCTCGGTCTCGACGAAACCGGCGTCCGCGTCGTCATCGGCGCCAAAGGCGTCCGCCGCGGCGGTCGGGTCGAATCCGGGCGGGCTGTCCTTGAGGGCCAGGCCCATGCCGGCCAGCTTCGCCTTGACCTCGTCGATCGACTTCGCACCGAAGTTGCGGATGTCGAGCAGGTCGGCCTCGGAGCGCGCCACGAGCTCACCCACGGAGTGGATGCCCTCACGCTTGAGGCAGTTGTACGAGCGGACCGTGAGCTCCAGCTCCTCGATCGGCAGCGCCAGGTCGGCGGCCAGGGCGGCGTCCGTCGGGGACGGGCCCATGTCGATGCCCTCGGCGTCGATGTTGAGCTCGCGCGCCAGACCGAACAGCTCGACCAGGGTCTTACCGGCGGACGCCATGGCGTCACGCGGGCGCATGGCCTGCTTGGTCTCGACGTCGACGATCAGCTTGTCGAAGTCGGTGCGCTGCTCGACACGGGTCGCCTCGACCTTGTAGGTGACCTTGAGCACCGGCGAGTAGATGGAGTCGACCGGGATACGGCCGATCTCCTGGCCCACCTGCTTGTTCTGGACGGCGGAGACATAGCCGCGACCGCGCTCGACGGTCAGCTCCATCTCCAGCTTGCCCTTGCCGTTGAGGGTGGCGAGGACCAGGTCCGGGTTGTGCACCTCGACACCGGCCGGGGGCGCGATGTCAGCAGCGGTGACCAGGCCGGGACCCTGCTTGCGCAGGTACATCACGACCGGCTCGTCGTGCTCCGAGGAGACGACCAGCTGCTTGATGTTGAGGATGAGGTCGGTGACGTCCTCCTTGACGCCCGGCACGGTGGTGAACTCGTGCAGGACACCGTCGATGCGGATGGACGTGACCGCCGCACCCGGGATCGAGGACAGGAGGGTACGGCGCAGGGAGTTGCCGAGGGTGTAACCGAAGCCCGGCTCCAGCGGCTCGATCACGAACCGGGAGCGGTATTCGTCGACGACCTCTTCGGTCAACGAGGGACGCTGAGCAATCAGCATGTTCTTCGATCCTTCAGTCGTGGACGCCCGCTATTTGACGTCCGCTGTACTGACAAGGGTACGGGCGGCACGGCGCCATCGGCTCCGTACCGCCCCCACCGGTCAGCTCTTACTTGGAGTAGAGCTCAACGATCAGCTGCTCCTGCACCTGGGTGTCGATCACCTGGCGCTCGGGCATGCTGTGCACGAGAATCCGCAGGTTCGACGGAATCGCTTCCAGCCAGGCCGGAACCGTCTTCTCGCCGGCCTCGGCCTTGGCCACCTCGAAGGGGGTCAGGTTCCGAGAGCCCTCGCGGACCTCGACGATGTCGTTCACGGCCACCCGCGCCGACGGGATGTCGGTCTTGCGGCCGTTCACCGTGATGTGTCCGTGACGCACCAGCTGACGGGCGTGGTCGCGGGACTTGGCAAAGCCGGCCCGGTAGACCACGTTGTCGAGGCGGGTCTCAAGGATGCGCAGAAGGTTCTCACCGGTCTTGCCGGTCTTCTGGTTCGCTTCCTTGTAGTAGTTCACGAACTGCTTCTCCAGGACACCGTAGATACGGCTGCACTTCTGCTTCTCACGAAGCTGGAGCAGGTACTCGCTGTCCTTGGTGCGCCCGCGACCGTGCTCACCCGGGGGGTAAGGACGGATCTCGATCGGGCACTTCGCGCTCTCGCACTTGCTCCCCTTGAGGAAGAGCTTCTGCTTCTCCCGACGGCAACGCTTGCAGTCGGCCCCGGTGTATCGCGCCATTTTCCAGTTGTCTCCGTTACCTCAGTGCGTCAGACGCGCCGGCGCTTGGGCGGGCGGCATCCGTTGTGCGGAGTGGGGGTGACGTCCTGGATCGAACCCACCTCGAGGCCGGTGGCCTGGAGGGAGCGGATCGCGGTCTCACGGCCGGAGCCAGGACCCTTGACGAAGACGTCGACCTTGCGCATGCCGTGCTCCTGCGCGCGGCGGGCGGCCGACTCGGCGGCCATCTGCGCGGCGAAGGGGGTGGACTTGCGCGAGCCCTTGAAGCCGACGTGGCCGGCCGAGGCCCAAGAGATCACGTTGCCCGTGGGGTCCGTGATCGAGACGATCGTGTTGTTGAACGTGCTCTTGATGTGAGCGTGCCCGTGGGCAACGTTCTTCTTCTCCTTGCGGCGCACCTTCTTGGCGCCGGCCGTACGGCCCTTCGGAGGCATTCATTACTCCCGTGGAGGTGGTCGGTCCTACAGCGAAGACCGCTGGTGAGCGTCCTGCTGAGGACTACTTCTTGCCCGGCTTCTTCTTGCCGGCGATCGCGCGACGCGGGCCCTTGCGGGTACGGGCGTTCGTGCTGGTGCGCTGACCGTGCACCGGCAGACCGCGGCGGTGACGCAGACCCTGGTAGCAGCCGATCTCGACCTTGCGGCGGATGTCGGCCTGGATCTCGCGACGGAGGTCACCCTCGGTCTTGAGGTTGTTGTCCACGTACTCGCGGATCTTGACGAGGTCTTCCTCGGCCAGGTCGCGAACCCGGGTGTTCGGGTTCACGCCGGTGGCGGCGAGAGTCTGCTGCGACAGCGTCCGCCCGATACCGAAGACGTAGGTGAGGGCGACCTCCACACGCTTTTCGCGCGGGAGATCAACGCCTGCGAGGCGTGCCATTGATGTGGCTCCTGATGGCTATTCGGAGGTCTTCCGCAGCACCGTTCCCGTAAGACTCTGAAGAATTACGAGCCGGGTCCCCGGCCTCCGAGCCGGGGGTGTCGTCCCCACGCGAGTGATGCGGGGGTCGGGTGACTGCGTATGTACGTATGTGCTTGCGTCGCGCGAAAACTGCGAAATGCAGGTGGTCGGCGTGCGTCAGCCCTGGCGCTGCTTGTGGCGCAGGTTGTCGCAGATGACCATGACCCGGCCGTGGCGGCGGATCACCTTGCACTTGTCGCAGATCTTCTTGACGCTCGGCTTGACCTTCATGGGATGTGAGGTTCTCCGGGTCAGTGCCGTCACCCCACGGGAGCGGGGCGCCGACAAGATCTACTTGTAGCGGTAGACGATCCGGCCACGCGTCAGGTCGTAGGGAGAAAGCTCCACGACGACCCGGTCATCCGGGAGGATACGGATGTAGTGCATCCGCATCTTGCCGCTGATGTGCGCGAGGACCTTGTGACCGTTCTGGAGCTCCACCTTGAACATGGCGTTCGGGAGGGACTCGATCACGGTGCCCTCGATCTCGATGGCACCTTGCTTCTTGGCCACGCTTCGCCCTTCGAATCGGCTACCTTGATCGACTATCCCGCACCACGCCCTCAACCAAGAGGGCATACGGATGCACGAGAGCCGACGCGTCAGTCTACGCCAGGGCCCAGGAAAAGACGAATCCTGGATTATTGCCCATCAGGCGTGATCCTTACGCCCGGGTCGCCCGGCTCATGCCAGGGGGTCGGGCGCGGCCGTGATCCCCAGCTCGGCGAGCTTGGCCTTGCCGCCGTCCGGCGCGGTCAGCACCAGCGGGCCCTCCTCGGTCAGCGCGACCGAGTGCTCCCAGTGCGAGGACCAGCTGCCGTCGTTCGACTTGACCGTCCAGTCGTCGTCGAGCACATGGGTCTTGGCCGTGCCGAGGTTCACCATCGGCTCGATCGCGATGCAGAAGCCGGGCACCAGCTTCGGGCCGCGGCCGCGCTTGCGGTCGACGTAGTTCAGCAGATGCGGGTCCATGTGCATCTGCGAGCCGATGCCGTGGCCGCCGTAGTCCTCGACGATGCCGTACTTACCGCCGGCCGGCCGGGGCTGGCGGCGGATGTAGCCCTCGATCGCCTTGGAGATGTCGACCAGGCGGTTGCCCTTGGCGACCGCCGCGATGCCGGCCCACATCGACTCCTCGGTGACCCGGCTCAGCTCGACCAGCTCCGGGGCGTGACCGGAGCCGACGAAGGCGGTGTACGCCGCGTCGCCGTGCCAGCCGTCGATGATCGCGCCGCAGTCGATCGAGATCAGGTCGCCGTTCTGCAGCACCGTCTCGGTGTCGGGGATGCCGTGGACCACGACATCGTTGACCGAGGTGCAGATCGTCGCGGGGAAGCCGCCGTATCCGAGGAAGTTCGACTTCGCACCGTGCTCGGCGATCACCTTGCGTGCCGCGTCGTCCAGGTCCTTGGTCGTGGCGCCGGGCACCGCCACCTTCCGGGTCGCCGCGTGAATGGCGGCGACCACCAGCCCCGCCTCGCGCATCTTCGCGATCTGCTCGGGGGTCTTGATCTCCACCATGACGGCTGGCGCCTTCCTGAACCGACTACAACGCTTCTCCGGCGGCCGTCACGACCGCCCCGTACACGATACGGCCGCGGTACCCGTCGCGGGCACCGCGGCCGTAGGCACGCCGTTCTTGCTGCTACGCGTCCCGGGACGGCAGGGCCGCCATCGCGCGCTTGGTGACCTCGTCGACCTTGCCCATCGCCAGGAGCGTGACCACCAGGTCCTGCGCCTTGTAGTAGTCGATGATCGGCTCGGTCTCCGTGTGGTAGACCTCCAGGCGCTTGCGGACGGTCTCCTCGCGGTCGTCGTCCCGCTGGTACAGCTCGCCGCCGCAGACGTCACAGACGCCCTCGGTCTCCGGCTTGTTGTACTCGGCGTGGAAGACGTGGCTGCTGTCGTTGCGGCAGATGCGCCGGCCGGCGATCCGCTTGACGACCTCGTCCTCGGGGACCTCCAGGTCCAGGACGGCGTCCAGCGTGAGGTTCTTGTCCTTGAGGTACTCGTCCAGCGCCTTGGCCTGGCCCAGGTTGCGGGGGAAGCCGTCCAGCAGGAAGCCGTTGGCTGCGTCGGGCTGCTCCATACGGTCCTCGGCCATCGCGATGGTGACCGAGTCGGGCACCAGATTGCCGGCGTCCATGTATGACTTCGCCTCGCGGCCGAGGGGCGTCCCCTGGCTGATGTTGGCGCGGAACAGGTCCCCCGTGGAGATGTGCGGGATCGCGAGGTTCTTGGCAAGGTACGCAGCCTGCGTACCCTTGCCGGCCCCCGGGGGTCCGACGAGGACGATTCGCATCAGCGGAGGAACCCTTCGTAGTTGCGCTGCTGAAGCTGGCTCTCGATCTGCTTCACGGTCTCCAGACCCACACCCACGATGATCAGGATGCTTGTCCCGCCGAACGGGAAGTTCTGGTTCGCGTTGAAAAGCACCAACGCCACTGTTGGTACGAGCGCGATCAGCCCCAGGTACAGCGAGCCCGGCCACGTGATCCGGTTGAGCACGTAGCTGAGGTACTCGGCCGTCGGGCGACCAGCCCGGATACCCGGGATGAAGCCACCATACTTCTTCATGTTGTCGGCAACTTCTTCGGGGTTGAAGCTGATGGCCACGTAGAAGAAGGCGAAGAACACGATCAGCAGGAAGTACGTAACGATGTAAACGGGGTGATTTCCCTTGGTGAAGTTGGTGGCGATCCACGTCGCCCATGCCGCCTTCGACCCGCTGAACTGTGCGATGAGGGCTGGAATGTAGAGCAGCGATGACGCGAAGATGACAGGAATCACACCTGCCTGGTTCACCTTGAGCGGGATGTAAGTGGACGTACCGCCGTAGGACCGGCGCCCGATCATCCGCTTCGCGTACTGCACCGGGATCCGCCGCTGCGCCTGCTCGACGAAGACCACCAGGGCCACCATCGCCAGGCCCACCGCGATCACCGAGAAGAACTCGATCCAGCCGTCGGCCAGCTTGCCGGTGAGCTTGATCTGCCACAGCGCGCCCGGGAAGCCGGCGGCGATCGAGATGAACATCAGGATCGACATGCCGTTGCCGATGCCGCGGTCGGTGACCAGCTCGCCGAGCCACATGATCAGGCCGGTGCCGGCGGTCATCGTGATGACCATCGTGATGGTGGTGAAGATCGAGTCGCTGGGGACGATCTCGCTGGCGACCGAGCAGTTCTGGAAGAGCGCACCGCTGCGGGCGGTGGCGACCAGGCCGGTGCCCTGGAGGATCGCGAGCGCCACGGTCAGATAGCGCGTGTACTGGGTGATCTTCGCCTGGCCGGACTGTCCCTCTTTCTTGAGGGCCTCCAGCCGGGGGATCACGACGGTCAGCAGCTGGAGGATGATGCTCGCCGTGATGTACGGCATGATCCCCAGCGCGAAGATCGTGATCTGCAGCAGCGCACCACCGCTGAACATGTTCACCAGGGCGAACAACCCGCTGTTACCGCCGGCCTGCTTCATGCAGGTCTCGACGTTCGCGTAATTCACCCCGGGGACCGGGACATGCGCGCCGATCCGGTAGAGCACGATGATGCCCAATGTGAACAGCAGCTTTTTGCGCAGGTCGGGCGTCTTGAACGCTCGGGCGAACGCGGTGAGCACGGTGCCTCCTGCGCCTCCCGCCTGTGCGAGAGGTGACGGTCTTGAGGATCGACGAATAGTTAGCGGCCAAAACCGCACAGGCACGGCCTGTGCGGCGAACGTCCGGGGACTGGTCCCGGACAAAACAACACTGCACGCCACCTTACCGGCGACCGTACCCCCTTGGAACGACCAACCGGGGATGCCCCAATCGATGGGCATCCCCGGTCAGTTGAACCAACGAACTCAGATGAGCTCGGTGACGGTGCCGCCGGCAGCGGCGATCTTCTCCTTGGCGGAGCCGGAAACGGCGTCAACCGAAACCTGCAGCGCCACGGAGATCTCGCCCTGGCCCAGGACCTTGACGAGCTCGTTCTTGCGCACCGCGCCCTTGGCGACCAGATCGGCCACCGTGACCTCGCCACCCTGCGGGTAGAGCTCGGCCAGCTTCGCCAGGTTCACGACCTGGAACTGCTTGTGGGCGGGGTTCTTGAAGCCCTTCAGCTTCGGGAGGCGCATGTGGAGGGGCATCTGCCCACCCTCGAAGCGCTCCGGAACCTGGTAACGGGCCTTCGTGCCCTTGGTACCACGACCAGCGGTCTTACCCTTGGACGCCTCACCACGACCGACACGGGTCTTGGCGGTCTTGGCGCCCGGGGCGGGCCGGAGGTTGTGGACCTTCAGCGGGTTGGTCTCCGCCATGTCAGTCGACCTCCTCAACCGTCACGAGGTGGCGGACGGTGTGCACCATGCCGCGGAACTCGGGGCGGTCCTCCTTGACAACCACGTCGTTGAGCCGCTTGAGGCCCAGCGAACGGAGGGTGTCGCGGTGGTTCTGCTTGCTACCGATGTAGGACTTCGTCTGCGTGATCTTGAGGTGCGCCATTACGCGGTCACCCCGGCACGCGCCCGCAGCAGAGCGGCGGGAGCAACGTCCTCCAGCGGCAGACCACGACGGGCGGCGATCTCCTCGGGACGCTGCAGTCCCTGGAGGGCCTCCACCGTGGCGTGCACGATGTTGATCGGGTTCGACGAACCGAGCGACTTGCTCAGCACGTCGTGGATGCCCGCGCACTCCAGAACGGCACGCACGGGGCCACCCGCGATCACACCGGTACCGGGGGAAGCCGGCTTGAGCAGGACGACGCCCGCAGCCTTCTCGCCCTGGATGGGGTGAGGGATGGTGCCCTGGATACGGGGGACCTTGAAGAAGTTCTTCTTGGCCTCTTCCACGCCCTTGGCGATGGCAGCCGGAACTTCCTTGGCCTTGCCGTAACCGACACCTACGGTGCCGTCACCGTCGCCCACCACGACCAGCGCGGTGAAGCTGAAGCGACGGCCACCCTTGACAACCTTGGCGACACGGTTGATCGCGACAACGCGCTCAACGTATGCGGTCTTCTCGGCGGCAGCGCCACCGTCGCGACCCTTCCGGTCCCGCCGCTCGCCGCCACCGGCACCGCTCCCGCGGCGCTGGGGTCCAGCCATTGGATTTACCTCTCTCTGTTACGTCCGCTAGCTCCGGAACCGGGGCTTAGAACTTCAGCCCGGCTTCGCGGGCGGCGTCGGCCAGAGCGGCAATCCGCCCGGCGTACTGCTTGCCACCACGGTCGAACACGACGGCCTCGACACCGGCGGCCTTGGCACGCTCGGCGACCAGGGAGCCGACCTTCTTGGCCTGAGCGCTCTTGTCGCCCTCGCCACCGCGAATCGACGCGTCCAGGGTCGACGCGGAGGCCAGCGTGTGGCCCGCGATGTCGTCGATGACCTGCGCGGTGATGCCACGGTTGGTCCGCGTCACCACCAGACGCGGACGCTCCGGCGTACCCGAAATCCGCTTACGGATGCGGATGTGGCGACGCTTAGCGGCGGCGCGCTTGTAGGCGTCACCCTTAGCGATCTTCACACCGTATGCCATGGCTTACTTACCAGCCTTTCCGACCTTGCGGCGGATGACCTCGCCGGCGTACTTGACGCCCTTGGCCTTGTACGGGTCAGGCTTGCGCAGCTTGCGGATGTTCGCCGCCACCTCGCCGACCTTCTGCTTGTCGATGCCCTCGACGCTGAGCTTGGTGGGCGACTCGACCTTGAAGGAGATCCCCTCGGGGGCCTCGACCAGGATCGGGTGGCTGTAGCCCAGGGAGAACTCCAGGTTGGAGCCCTTGGCCTGGACGCGGTAGCCGACACCGCTGATCTCGAGAGCCTTGCTGTAGCCCTGGGTCACGCCGGTGATCATGTTCGCCACCAGCGTGCGGGACAGGCCGTGCAGGGCCTTGTTCTGACGCTCGTCGTTCGGGCGGACAACGTTGATCACGCCGTCCTCACCCTTGGCGACCTCGATGGGTGCCGCGACGGTGTGCGAGAGGGAACCCTTGGGGCCCTTCACCGCGACCGTCCGGCCCTCGATGGTGACGTCCACACCAGCGGGAACCTGGATGGGCAGCTTGCCAATGCGCGACATTAGCTATTCCTCCGTTCCCTGGTTACCAGACGTAGGCGAGGACTTCCCCACCCACGCCCTTCTTGCTGGCCTGCTGACCGGTCAGGAGACCGTGGGACGTGGAGATGATCGCCACGCCCAGGCCGCCGAGGACCTTCGGCAGGTTGGTGGACTTTGCGTAGACCCGGAGGCCCGGCTTCGAGATCCGCTTGATGCCGGCGATCGAGCGCTCGCGGTTCGGGCCGAACTTCAGCTCGAGGACGAGGTTCTTGCCAACCTCGGCGTCCTCGACGCGCCAGCCGGTGATGTAACCCTCCTGCTGGAGGATCTCCGCGATGTGCGACTTGATCTTGCTGTGCGGCATCACGACGGTGTCGTGGTACGCCGAGTTCGCGTTCCGCAGACGGGTCAGCATGTCTGCGATGGGATCAGTCATGGTCATGAATTGGCCTTCGGCCTCTCTCGCCGGGGTTTCCTATGTGCGCCATCCCTCTCCCCGATCAGAGTCGGGACGGGTGCGGCGCGGGGACCTACGGCGTAGTAAGCGACGTTATGCGGGCTCGGCCCGCGGTCGGTCTCGGGCGGCGGGGCGCCCAAACCCTTCTACCCTACGGGAAAAAGGGGGTGGGTGCGCCCGCCGGCCGATTGCTTACCGAGAGCCCCGGTCATCCCAACTAAGGGATTACCAGGAGCTCTTGGTCACGCCCGGCAGCTCGCCACGGTGAGCCATCTCACGAAGGCACACGCGGCACAGGCCGAACTTGCGGTAAACGGAGTGCGGACGGCCGCAGCGCTGGCAGCGGGTGTACGCGCGCACACCGAACTTCGGCTTGCGAGCAGCCTTGGCAATCAGAGCCTTCTTCGCCATCTCGCTCACGCCTCCTTGAACGGGAAGCCGAGGTGACGAAGGAGAGCGCGGCCCTCATCGTCGTTGGTCGCCGTGGTGACCACGGTGATGTCCATACCCCGGGTACGGTCGATCTTGTCCTGGTCGATCTCGTGGAACATGACCTGCTCGGTGAGACCGAAGGTGTAGTTGCCCCGACCGTCGAACTGCTTCGGGGACAGACCACGGAAGTCGCGGATGCGCGGGAGCGCGAGCGACAGCAGGCGGTCCAGGAACTCCCACATGCGGTCACCGCGGAGGGTGACGTGGGCACCGATCGGCTGGCCCTCACGCAGCTTGAACTGCGCGATGGACTTACGGGCCTTGGTGACGGCCGGCTTCTGGCCGGTGATCGTGGTGAGGTCCTTGATGGCACCCTCGATCAGCTTGGAGTCGCGGGCGGCGTCGCCCACACCCATGTTGACCACGATCTTGGTCAGACCGGGGATCTGCATGACGTTCTCGTAGGAGAACTCGTCCTTCAGCTTCCCGGCGATCTCTTCGCGGTAGCGCGTCTTCAGACGCGGCGCGTTGGTGGTGGCAGTCATCAGATGTCCTCACCGGTCCGCTTGGCAACGCGGATCTTGTTGCCCTCGTCGTCGAAGCGGTATCCGACGCGGGTGACGACCTTGTTGCCGTCCTTCTCCACGACCAGCTGAACGTTGCTGACGTGGATGGGGGCCTCGGTCGTCACGATGCCGCCGGTCTTCGACCCACGAGCGGTCTGTCCGGCCTTGGTGTGCTTCTTGACCCGGTTGACACCCTCGACCAGGACGCGGTCCTCGCGGGGGAAGGCCTGGATGACCTTGCCCTGCTTGCCCTTGTCCTTACCGGTGATGACCTGGACCAGGTCGCCCTTCTTGATCTTCATCGGTTACAGCACCTCCGGCGCGAGCGAGATGATCTTCATGAACTTCTTCTCGCGCAGCTCCCGGCCCACGGGGCCGAAGATGCGGGTGCCGCGGGGGTCGCCATCGTTCTTGAGGATGACGGCCGCGTTCTCGTCGAAGCGGATGTACGAGCCGTCCGGACGGCGGCGCTCCTTGACGGTGCGAACGATGACCGCCTTGACGACGTCACCCTTCTTCACGTTGCCACCGGGGATCGCATCCTTCACGGTGGCGACGATGACGTCACCGATGCCCGCGTAGCGGCGACCGGAACCACCGAGAACACGGATGCAAAGGATCTCCTTCGCACCAGTGTTGTCGGCGACCCGCAGTCGCGACTCCTGCTGGATCACGTCTATCTCCTGTGTGTCTGCCGGTTCCCGGCAGGGGCTTTCCTCTGACGAGTGGGCCCCTGCCGAGCCTGGCGGAACTGTTCCTAGGGGGTCCCCCTAGGAGGGATTACTTGGCCTTCTCGAGGATCTCGACGATGCGCCAGCGCTTGGTGGCGGACAGCGGCCGGGTCTCCATCAGGAGGACGCGGTCGCCGACGCCGGCAGCGTTCTGCTCGTCGTGCGCCTTGAGCTTGTTGGTACGGCGGATGACCTTGCCGTACAGCGCGTGCTTGACGCGGTCCTCGACAGCGACGACGACGGTCTTGTCCATCTTGTCGCTGACGACGAGACCCTCACGGGTCTTGCGGAAACCGCGCTCGTTCGTCTCAGTCACATTCTTCTCGCTCATCAGGCGCTCTCCACCGTCTCGATGCCCAGCTCGCGCTCACGCATCAGGGTGTAGATCCGGGCGATGTCCTTGCGGACGGCCTTCAGCCGGCCGTGGTTCTCGAGCTGTCCGGTCGCCGCCTGGAAGCGGAGGTTGAACAGCTCCTCCTTGGCCTCACGCAGCTTGGCAACGAGGTCCTCGTTGTTCAGCTCGCGCAGCTCGGTCGCCTTGGTACCGGCCGCCATCACGACTCACCTGCCTCGCGCCGCACGATGCGGCACTTCATCGGAAGCTTGTGGGCGGCGCGGGTCAGCGCCTCCTTGGCAACCTTTTCGTTCGGGAAGGACAGCTCGAACATCACCCGACCGGGCTTGACGTTCGCGACCCACCACTCCGGAGAACCCTTACCGGAACCCATGCGGGTTTCGGCCGGCTTCTTCGTCAGCGGACGGTCGGGGTAGATGTTGATCCACACCTTGCCGCCACGCTTGATGTGACGGGTCATGGCAATACGAGCGGACTCGATCTGCCGGTTCGTCACGTAGGCCGGGGTCACGGCCTGGATGCCGTACTCACCGAAGGCCAGCTCGGTGCCACCCTTGGCCATACCGTTGCGCTTCGGGTGGTGCTGCTTGCGGTGCTTGACCCTGCGAGGGATCAGCATGTCGGTCAGGCCTCCGTTCCGGGGGTCTCCGCCGGAGCAGCGGCAGCGGCCTCGGCCTTGGGGGCCTCGGCAGCGGCGGTCTGCTGCTGCGGCTTGCGGCCACCGCGGCCGCCACGCTCGCCACCGCGGCGCGGGCGGTCGTTGCCGCCACCGCGGGCCGGGCGGTTACCCGCACGGGCGGCAGCGTTCTCGGCACGCACCTCGGCGATGTTCTTGACGTCGCCCTTGTAGATCCAGACCTTCACACCGATGCGGCCGAAGGTGGTCTTGGCCTCGAAGAAGCCGTAGTCGACGTTCGCGCGGAGCGTGTGCAGGGGCACACGGCCCTCGCGGTAGAACTCCGAGCGGGACATCTCGGCGCCGCCGAGACGGCCACCGCACTGGATCTTGATGCCCTTGGCGCCGGCCTTCATCGTCGACTGCATGCTCTTACGCATGGCGCGACGGAAGGAGACGCGGGACGAGAGCTGCTCGGCGACGGCCTGGGCCACGAGCTGAGCATCGGTCTCGGGGTTCTTGACCTCGAGGATGTTCAGCTGGACCTGCTTGCCGGTCAGCTTCTCCAGCTCGCCGCGGATGCGGTCGGCCTCGGCGCCGCGGCGGCCGATGACGATGCCCGGACGAGCGGTGTGGATGTCAACGCGGACGCGCTCACGGGTGCGCTCGATCTCCACCTTGGAGATACCGGCGCGCTCCATGCCCTTCGTCATCATGCGACGAATGGCGACGTCTTCCTTGACGTAGTCCTTGTACAGCTTGTCGGCGTACCAGCGGGACTTGAAGTCCGTCGTCACGCCGAGGCGGAACCCGTGCGGGTTTACCTTCTGGCCCATTACCGGGTTCCTTCCTTGCTGCTGACGACCACGGTGATGTGGCTGGTCCGCTTGCGGATCCGGTAGGCACGGCCCTGAGCACGCGGACGGAACCGCTTCAGGGTCGGGCCCTCGTCGACGTACGCCTCGCTGATAACCAGCGTGGAGGCGTCCGTGTGGTCGTAGTTGTGCGCGGCGTTGGCAATGGCGCTGTCCAGCACCTTGCCGACGGGCACGCTCGCGGCCTGCGGGGCGAAACGCAGGACCGCCTGAGCCTCCGTGGCATCCATGCCACGGATAAGGTCCACCACGCGGCGGGCCTTCATGGGCGTGACGCGGATGTACCGCGCCTGGGCCCTGGCTTCCATGGTTGTCCCTTCGGTGTCAGTCATAGTCTTCGCACTCCGCCGATCAACGACGCCGCGACTTGCGGTCGTCCTTCTCGTGGCCGCGGAAGGTGCGGGTCGGCGCAAACTCGCCGAGCTTGTGGCCGACCATCGACTCGGTGACGAACACCGGGACGTGCTTGCGGCCGTCGTGCACCGCGATCGTGTGGCCGAGCATGGCCGGGACGATCATGGAGCGGCGGGACCAGGTCTTGATGACGTTCTTGGTGCCGGCATCGTTCTGAACATCCACCTTCTTGGAAAGGTGGTCGTCGACGAAGGGCCCCTTCTTGAGACTGCGCGGCATCTAAACCCGCTCCTAGCGCTTCTTGTTCGTCTTGCGGCGGCGGACGATGTACTTGTTGCTGGCCTTCTTCGGCGAGCGAGTACGACCCTCCTTCTGACCCCACGGCGAGACCGGGTGGCGACCACCGGAGGTCTTGCCCTCACCACCACCGTGCGGGTGGTCGACGGGGTTCATCACGACACCACGCACGGTCGGGCGGACGCCCTTCCAGCGCATACGGCCGGCCTTGCCCCAGTTGATGTTCGACTGCTCGGCGTTGCCGACCTCGCCCACAGTGGCGCGGCAGCGGACGTCGACCAGGCGGATCTCACCGGACGGCATACGAAGGTGAGCCATGCGGCCCTCCTTCGCCAGCAGCTGCACGGAGGCACCGGCCGAGCGGGCGAACTTCGCACCGCCGCCCGGACGCAGCTCGATCGCGTGGATCGTCGTACCCACGGGGATGTGACGCAGCGGCAGGTTGTTGCCCGGCTTGATGTCGGCGCCAGGGCCGTTCTCAATCCGAGCACCCTGGACCAGGCCACGGGGCGCGATGATGTAGCGCTTCTCGCCGTCTGCGTAGTGCAGCAGCGCGATGCGCGCGGTGCGGTTCGGGTCGTACTCGATGTGCGCGACCTTGGCCGGCACGCCGTCCTTGTCGTGACGACGGAAGTCGATCACTCGGTAGGCGCGCTTGTGGCCACCGCCCTGGTGGCGAACGGTCACACGACCGGCGTTGTTACGGCCGCCCTTGCTGTGCAGCGGGCGGACCAGCGACTTCTCCGGCGTGGACCGCGTGATCTCGACAAAGTCGGCGACGCTGGAGCCACGACGGCCCGGGGTCGTCGGCTTGTACTTGCGGATACCCATTTCTCAGTCCTCGTCCGATTCCGGACGACTCGGACTCCGTTAGGAGACCGGGCCGCCGAAGATGTCGATACGGTCGCCCTCGGCGAGGGTCACGATGGCGCGCTTGGTGTTCGCACGCTTGCCGTAACCGGTGCGGGTGCGCTTGCGCTTGCCCTGCCGGTTGATCGTGTTGACCCCGGTGACCTTGACCGAGAAGACCGCCTCGACGGCCTGCTTGATCTGGGTCTTGTTCGCGCCGGGCGCGACGATGAACGTGTACTTGTTCTCGTCCAGCAGCGCGTAGCTCTTCTCGGAAACCACGGGCTTGACGAGAACGTCGCGCGGGTCCGTGAAGGTCTTGCTGGTGACGACGGCCTCAGTCATCAGGCGTCGCTCCCTTCGGTCTCAGCGGCCTTGGGGCCAGACACGAAGGACTCGAAAGCGGCCTTGGTGAAGACCACGTCGTCGGAGACGAGCACGTCGTACGTGTTCAGCTGGCCCGGCTCCAGGATGTGAACCTGGGGCAGGTTGCGGGCGGACAGCCACGCGGCCTCGTCGCTGCGCTCGGCGACCAGGAGCACGTTCTTGCGCTCGCTGACCTTGCCGAGGAGAGTCTTGGCGGCCTTGGTGGAGATGTCGCCCTCGACCACGCCGGCAACGACGTGGATACGGCTGTTACGGGCCCGGTCGGTGAGGGCACCGCGCAGGGCGGCAACCTTCATCTTCTTCGGGGTCCGCTGGCTGTAGTCACGCGGCACGGGGCCGTGGACGATGCCACCGCCGGCGAACTGCGGCGCACGGGTCGAACCCTGACGCGCCCGGCCGGTGCCCTTCTGGCGGTACGGCTTCTTGCCACCGCCGCGGACCTCGCCGCGAGTCTTGGTCTTGTGCGTGCCCTGACGGGCCGCGGCCAGCTGTGCGACAACGACCTGGTGGATCAGCGGAACGCTGACCTTGGCGTCGAAGATCTCCGTGGGGAGCTCGACGGTACCGGCCTTGTCGCCTGCCGGCGAAAGGATGTCAATGGTGCTCATCGGTTACCTCAGGCCCCCTTGGCCGCGGTACGGACCAGGACGAGGCCGCCGTTCGGACCAGGAACTGCGCCCTTGATGAGCAGCAGACCCTTCTCCGCGTCAACGGCGTGGACGGTCAGGTTCTGGGTGGTGACCCGCTCATTGCCCATACGGCCGGCCATCCGCATGCCCTTGAACACGCGGCCCGGGGTGGCGCAGCCACCGATGGAGCCCGGCTTACGGTGCACACGGTGGGCACCGTGGGACGCCTTGCCGCCATGGAAGCCGTGACGCTTCATGACACCGGCGAAGCCCTTGCCCTTGCTCTTGCCGGTCACGTCCACCTTGACGCCGGACTCGAAGGTCTCAGCGGTCACTTCCTGGCCGAGGGTGTACTCACCGGCATCGGTGGTACGGACCTCGACGAGGTGACGACGGGGGGTGACGTCGGCCTTCGCGAAGTGGCCCTTGAGGGGCTTGTTCACCTTGCGCGGGTCGATCTCGCCGAAGGCGATCTGGACGGAGTCGTAACCGTCCTGGTCATTGGTGCGCACCTGGGTAACGACACAGGGGCCGGCCTTCACCACGGTCACCGGGACGACACGGTTGTTCTCGTCCCAGACCTGGGTCATGCCGAGCTTCTCGCCCAGGATGCCCTTGATCTGCTTAGCCATCTCTTCCGCGCCTCTCAGAGCTTGATCTCGATGTCAACGCCGGCCGGAAGGTCCAGGCGCATCAGCGAGTCAACGGTCTTGGGCGTCGGGTCGAGGATGTCGATCAGGCGCTTGTGCGTGCGCATCTCGAAGTGCTCGCGCGAGTCCTTGTACTTGTGCGGCGACTTGATGACGCAGTACACGTTCTTTTCAGTGGGCAGCGGCACCGGGCCCGCGACCGACGCACCAGTACGGGTCACCGTCTCGACGATCTTCTTCGCCGACGTGTCGATGACCTCGTGGTCGTAGGCCTTGAGCCGGATGCGGATCTTCTGTCCCGCCATGGCTACTTCGTAGTCCTGTCTCTCGTAACGCTCTGGGACCCGGTACGTTCCCGTTCTTCTCCGACCCACGCGGTCGGGCGTGTCGCACCCCTTCTCGTAAATCCCCACAAGGGGGATCCTTCAAGAAGGAGAAGGCAGGGGAAGAACACCCACCGGGCGCCTGGCCGAGGCACCCCGCTGACGCTTCCCGGAAGATTCCCGTATTTCCGGCCCTGAGAAGGGACGACGAATACCTGGGACTCGCTTCCGGTCCTCCCGGCGGGAGGCGCGCAGCATCGGCACTCAACCGAGCAACCTGGACAGTGTGCCATACCCGGGACGCCCAAGGCCAATCGGACCCCAACTGTCAAGGAGCCCCGCCCACCTGATGGTGAGCGGGGCTCCTTGTGAGCTCCGGGGAGCTACGACCGGATCATCCGGATCAGCGAAATTACTTCGTGATCTTGGTGACCTGGCCGGCGCCGACGGTCCGGCCACCCTCACGGATGGCGAACTTCAGGCCCTCCTCCATGGCGACCGGCTGGATCAGCTGGACCGACATCTCGGTGTTGTCGCCCGGCATGACCATCTCGGTGCCCTCGGGGAGGGTCACCACACCGGTCACGTCAGTCGTACGGAAGTAGAACTGCGGACGGTAGTTGTTGAAGAACGGCGTGTGGCGGCCACCCTCGTCCTTGGAGAGGATGTAGGCCTGCGCCTCGAACTCGGTGTGCGGGGTGACCGAGCCCGGCTTGATGATGACCTGGCCGCGCTCGACGTCCTCGCGCTTGATGCCACGGAGGAGCAGACCGACGTTCTCACCGGCCTGGCCCTCGTCGAGGAGCTTGCGGAACATCTCGATACCGGTGACCGTGGTGGTGGTCTTCTCGGTCTTGATGCCGATGATGTCGACGGTCTCGTTGACCTTGAGGACACCACGCTCGATACGACCGGTGACAACGGTGCCACGGCCGGTGATCGTGAAGACGTCCTCGATCGGCATCAGGAACGGCTTGTCGACGTCACGCTCGGGCTGCGGGATCGCCTCGTCGACGGCGTTCATGAGCTTGAGGACGGAGTCGCCCCACTCCTTGTCGCCCTCGAGCGCCTTGAGCGCCGAGACCTTGACGACCGGAACGTCGTCGCCGGGGAACTCGTACTCGGAGAGGAGCTCACGGACCTCGAGCTCGACGAGCTCCAGGATCTCCTCGTCGTCCACCATGTCGGCCTTGTTCAGGGCGACAACGATGTACGGAACGCCGACCTGGCGGGCCAGGAGCACGTGCTCCTTGGTCTGCGGCATCGGGCCGTCGGTGGCGGCGACCACGAGGATGGCGCCGTCCATCTGCGCCGCACCCGTGATCATGTTCTTGATGTAGTCCGCGTGACCGGGGCAGTCGACGTGGGCGTAGTGACGGTTCTCCGTCTGGTACTCGACGTGCGCGATGGAGATCGTGATACCGCGCTGGCGCTCCTCAGGAGCCTTGTCGATCTGGTCGAAGGCCGAGGCCTCGTTCAGGTCCGGGTACGCGTCGTGCAGCACCTTGGTAATGGCGGCCGTGAGGGTCGTCTTACCGTGGTCAATGTGACCGATGGTGCCGATGTTGACGTGCGGCTTAGTCCGCTCGAACTTCGCCTTCGCCACTGGTTCCTCCTGAAGTGGTTCTGTACGCCTTACTCATCGGCGCCAGGTGATCTTTGCTGGGATGCCGGCTGACGGGGCAATCCTCACGGATTGCGGGGATTACCCCATCAGACGGTGTCAAGCCTAAAGCGTGTT
Source organism: Streptomyces sp. NPDC029466 (assembly GCF_055574515.1). NCBI lineage: Bacteria > Bacillati > Actinomycetota > Actinomycetes > Kitasatosporales > Streptomycetaceae > Streptomyces > Streptomyces sp. NPDC029466. The sequence goes on along the minus strand of NZ_JBVHZH010000044.1, from coordinate 53,204 downwards.
CCGGCTCTCGGGAGACGGGACTACTCGCCCTTGGCCTTCGCGATGATCTCCTCGGCGACGTTCCGGGGAACCTCGGCGTAGGAGTCGAACTGCATCGAGTAGCTTGCGCGACCCGACGTCTTGCTGCGGAGGTCTCCGACGTAGCCGAACATCTCCGACAGGGGGACCAGGCCCGTGACGAGCTTGGCGCCGCTGCGGTCCTCCATGGACTGGATCTGACCACGGCGGGAGTTGATGTCGCCGATCACGTCGCCCATGTAGTCCTCGGGCGTGGTGACCTCGACCTTCATCATCGGCTCGAGCAGGGCCGGGGAGGCCTTGCGCGCGGCCTCCTTGAAGGCCATCGAACCGGCGATCTTGAAGGCCATTTCCGACGAGTCGACCTCGTGGAACGCGCCGTCGAGCAGGGTGACCTTGACGCCCGTCAGCGGGTAGCCGGCGAGAACACCGAACTCCATGGCCTCCTGGCAGCCCGCGTCCACGGACGGGATGTACTCCCGCGGGATACGGCCACCGGTGACCTTGTTCTCGAACTCGTACCCGTCGCCCTCAAGCGGCGCGATCGCGATCTGCACCTTGGCGAACTGACCGGAACCACCGGTCTGCTTCTTGTGCGTGTAGTCGAGACGCTCGACGGCCTTGCGCAGGGTCTCGCGGTAGGCGACCTGCGGCTTACCGACGTTGGCCTCGACCCGGAACTCACGCTTCATACGGTCGACCAGCACGTCGAGGTGCAGCTCGCCCATACCCGCGATGATGGTCTGGCCGGTCTCCTCGTCGGTGTGCACCTGGAACGAGGGGTCCTCTTCGGCGAGACGCTGGATGGCGACACCCAGCTTCTCCTGGTCGCCCTTGGACTTGGGCTCGATGGCGACCTGGATGACCGGGGCCGGGAACTCCATCGACTCCAGGATGACCTGGTTCGACGCGTCGCAGAGGGTCTCACCGGTGGTGGTCTGCTTCAGACCCATGACGGCGACGATGTCACCGGCACCCACCGACTCGATCTCCTCACGCTTGTTCGCGTGCATCCGGTAGATCTTGCCGATGCGCTCCTTCTTGCCCTTCACCGAGTTCTGCACCTGCGAGCCGGCCTCAAGGCGGCCCGAGTACACCCGGATGAAGGTGAGCTTGCCCAGGTGGGGGTCGCTCGCAATCTTGAACGCGAGAGCGGACAGCGGCTCGTCCTCGGACGGCTTGCGCTTGATGACCTCTTCCGGGTCGTTGACCGCGTGGCCCTCAATGGCCTCGACGTCCAACGGGGAGGGGAGGTAGCGCACGACCGCGTCGAGCAGCGGCTGGACACCCTTGTTCTTGAACGCGGTACCGCAGAACACCGGGGTAACGGTGGTGTTCTCGGCCTTGCCCGAAGCGATGGTGATCCGGCGGATCGCCGCGTAGAGCTGCTCCACGGTGGGCTCCTGGCCCTCCAGGTACAGCTCCATGATCTCTTCATCGTTCTCGGCAACGGCCTCGAGCAGCTTGCCGCGCCACTCGTCGGCGGCCTCGATGTGGGTGTCCGGGATGTCGACGGTGTCGTACATCTCGCCCTTGGCGGCCTCGGCCGACCAGACCAGGGCCTTCATCGTCACGAGGTCGACGACGCCCTTGAAGTCTGCCTCGGTGCCGATCGGCAGCTGCATCACGATCGGGGTCGCGCCCAGGCGGTCCACGATCATGTCGACGCAGCGGTGGAACTCGGCACCCGTACGGTCGAGCTTGTTGACGAAGCAGATACGCGGCACGCCGTAGCGGTCCGCCTGACGCCAAACGGTCTCGGACTGCGGCTCGACACCGGCAACGCCGTCGAACACCGTCACCGCACCGTCCAGGACGCGCAGCGAGCGCTCCACCTCGACCGTGAAGTCGACGTGGCCCGGGGTGTCGATGATGTTGATGGTGTTGTCGACGTCTTCCAGCGGCCAGTGGCAGGTCGTCGCGGCAGACGTGATCGTGATGCCGCGCTCCTGCTCCTGCTCCATCCAGTCCATCGTGGCAGCGCCGTCGTGGACCTCACCGATCTTGTACGAAACACCGGTGTAGAACAGGATCCGCTCGGTGGTGGTCGTCTTGCCCGCGTCGATGTGGGCCATGATCCCGATATTGCGGACCTTGGCCAGGTCAAGCGAAGTGGTAGCCATAGTGGCTCAATCTTCTCTCGGTCTCGATGTGGGTTGCGACTACCAGCGGTAGTGCGCGAAGGCCTTGTTGGACTCGGCCATCTTGTGCGTGTCCTCACGCTTCTTGACCGAAGCGCCGAGGCCGTTGGAGGCGTCCAGCAGTTCGTTCATGAGGCGCTCGGTCATGGTCTTCTCGCGGCGGGCGCGGGAGTAGCCCACGAGCCAGCGGAGCGAGAGGGTGGCGGCACGGCCGGGCTTGACCTCGACCGGAACCTGGTAGGTCGCGCCACCGACGCGGCGGGACTTGACCTCAAGGGTCGGCTTGATGTTCTCGAGCGCGCGCTTGAGCGTGATGACCGGGTCGTTACCGGTCTTCTCGCGCAGACCCTCCATGGCGCCGTAAACGATGCGCTCGGCGGTGGAGCGCTTTCCGTTCAGCAGCACCTTGTTGATGAGGGAGGTCACCAGAGGAGAGCCGTAGACCGGGTCGATGATGACCGGGCGCTTCGGGGCGGGGCCCTTACGAGGCATTCTTACTTCTCCTTCTTGGCGCCGTAGCGGCTGCGAGCCTGCTTGCGGTTCTTGACGCCCTGCGTGTCGAGGGAGCCGCGGATGATCTTGTACCGAACACCCGGCAGGTCCTTCACACGGCCGCCACGCACGAGCACGATCGAGTGCTCCTGGAGGTTGTGGCCCTCACCCGGAATGTAAGCGGTGACCTCGATCCCGCTGGTCAGACGCACACGCGCGACCTTACGCAGGGCCGAGTTCGGCTTCTTCGGGGTGGTGGTGAAAACACGCGTGCAGACGCCACGGCGCTGGGGCGAACCCTCGAGCGCGGGCGTCTTGTTCTTCTCGACCTTGTCCTGCCGGCCCTTGCGGACCAGCTGCTGGATCGTAGGCACCGTTTCTCCGGTTTCTGTGTGCCAGTCTCGGTAAAGCTAACCTGGAACATTCCCCGACCCACGCGGTCGGGTGTGTCGAATACTGCAGTCCGGTCCCTCGCTGGAACGAGTGAGGCGGCAGATTGCGGTGTCAAAACCCGGCTTCCGTGCTGGTGGCACTCCGGACGAAGTCCTCCCGCGGCCTTACGGCCCGGCAGGTACTCCAGTGGGAGAGTGCGCGCACGGCAGCCCAGGGACACCCCAGGCACAAGGTCAGAGCGTACCTACCGCATTGGCTGCGGTCAAAACAAATGCACACGCGAAGGACACGCCGGACTCCTCACGGCGTTGCGGTCACCGTAGTGGGATCCACGGCCGTACGGAAGAAGGCACCACGCCCCCGCGCCGGCCCTCCCCCGGCGACACCGGGAACCCCCGGACGACCGCTGGGCAGTCCCTAAAGGCCGACCGCGGCGGTCAGGATGAAGACCAGCAGGAACAGCGCCCAGCCACCGATCGCCAGCCAGCCCAGAATCAGACCGGTGAGGGCCTGGCCGTCACCGCGCTCCCCGGACCGGCGGATCTCGGCCCGCGCCTTGTGCCCCAGGATCACCGCCGGAATCGCCGTCAGGCCCCAGGTCACCGGCGTCATGATCCCGCAGACCAGCGCGCCCGTCGCCGAGCTGTTCGTCGTCACCGGCATCGGCATCTGCATCGGCATGAACGTCGCCGGCACCATCGGCCGCTGCGGCACGAACTGCGCCTGCGGCACCGGCCCCTGCGGCAGGTCCGCGACCAGCATCTGCAGCTCGGCGTGCGTCTGCGCCTTGTAGGCCCGTGCGATCCGCTGCTCGTACTCCGGCTGCTGAAGCCGCCCCTCGGCGAATCCCGCCTTGAGCACATCGACCGTCCGCTCACGATCGGCGTGCGAGGCACGCATGGCAGGCACCTGATTCGACGGCTGAGCCGGCTGACCGCCCTGCCACGGCTGGAATGCCACTTCGCGAACCTCCCCCCGCTCGACAGTTCTCCCCATCTTGTCATCACAGACGCAGCAATGGGAGGACGAGTTCCCCCACGCGGCCCCCAGACCTTCAAGGTTGGCCCGGAACACCTCCCGCACCAACGCCGCAGGGCGGCCACCCCGTAAAGGATGGCCGCCCTGTCGCTGTCGTACGGGCCAGGATTACTGGTTGTACGGACCGTAGTCGTAGTCCTCCAGCGGGACCGCCTGGCCGGAGCCGGTGCCGAAGGGCGAGTAGTCGATGTCGTCGTAACCGACGGCCGAGTACATCGCGGCCTTGGCCTCCTCGGTGGGCTCGACCCGGATGTTGCGGTAACGGGACAGGCCCGTACCGGCCGGGATGAGCTTACCGATGATGACGTTCTCCTTGAGGCCGATGAGCGAGTCGGACTTGGCGTTGATCGCCGCGTCCGTCAGCACTCGGGTCGTCTCCTGGAAGGAGGCGGCCGACAGCCAGGATTCCGTCGCCAGCGAAGCCTTGGTGATACCCATCAGCTGCGGACGGCCGGAGGCCGGGTGGCCGCCTTCCGCCACGACCCGACGGTTCTCGCCCTCGAACTTCGTGCGCTCCACGAGCTCGCCCGGCAGCAGCTCCGCGTCGCCGGACTCGATGATCGTCACACGGCGCAGCATCTGCCGGATGATGATCTCGATGTGCTTGTCGTGGATCGCCACGCCCTGGCTGTTGTAGACCTTCTGGACCTCGCCGACCAGGTGGACCTGGACGGCACGCTGGCCGAGGATCCGCAGCACGTCGTGCGGGTTGACGGCACCTACGGTCAGCGGCTGGCCGACCGTGACGTGGTCGCCCTCGCCCACCAGGAGACGGGCACGCTTGGAGACGCCGTAAGCCGTCTCGTCGCTGCCGTCGTCCGGCGTGACGATGACCTTCTTGGTCTTCTCGGTCTCCTCGATCCGGACGCGGCCGGCCGCCTCCGAGATCGGGGCGACACCCTTGGGCGTACGGGCCTCGAAGAGCTCGACGACACGCGGCAGACCCAGGGTGATGTCGTCACCGGCCACACCACCGGTGTGGAAGGTACGCATCGTCAGCTGGGTGCCGGGCTCACCGATGGACTGGGCGGCGATGATGCCGACCGCCTCACCGATGTCGACCAGCTTGCCGGTGGCCAGCGAACGGCCGTAGCAGAAGGCACAGGTGCCGACCGCGGACTCACAGGTCAGGACCGAGCGGGTCTTGACCTCCTCGACGCCCGCGTTGACCAGCGCGTCGATGAGCACGTCACCGAGGTCGACGTTCGCCGGGGCGACGACCTTGCCGTCGACGACGACATCCTCGGCCAGCATGCGTGCGTAGACGCTGGACTCGACGTCGTCCGCCTTGCGCAGGACACCGGCGGCGTCCTTCGAGGCGATCCGCAGCTTGAGGCCGCGCTCCGTACCGCAGTCCTCCTCGCGAATGATGACGTCCTGGGAGACGTCGACCAGACGACGGGTGAGGTAACCGGAGTCGGCGGTACGCAGAGCGGTGTCCGCCAGACCCTTACGGGCACCGTGGGTGGAGATGAAGTACTCCAGCACGGACAGACCCTCGCGGAACGACGCCTTGATCGGACGCGGGATGGTCTCGTTCTTCGCGTTCGACACCAGACCACGCATACCGGCGATCTGCCGCATCTGCATCATGTTTCCTCGGGCACCCGAGTCAACCATCATGAAAATGGGGTTCGTCTTGGGGAAGTTCTCGTTCATCGCCTCGGCGACCTCGTTGGTCGCCTTGGTCCAGATGTTGATCAGTTCCTGAGTGCGCTCGTCCTTGGTGATCAGACCGCGCTCGTACTGCTTCTGGACCTTCTCGTCCTGGGCCTCGTAGCCCGCGACGATGGCCTTCTTGGCCTCCGGCACGACGATGTCCGAGACGGCGACGGTGACGCCGGAACGGGTCGCCCAGTGGAAGCCGGCCGCCTTCAGGTTGTCGAGCGTCGCCGCCACGATGACCTTCGGGTAGCGCTCGGCCAGGTCGTTGACGATCGCGGAGAGCTGCTTCTTGCCCACCGAGTAGTCGACGAACGGGTAGTCCTCGGGCAGCAGCTCGTTGAAGAGCGCACGGCCCAGGGTCGTCCGCAGCCGGAAGCTGTCACCCTGCTGCCACTCGGGCTCGCCCTCCTCCGGAACCGGCGGGGTCCAGCCGCGGGGCGGGACGGTGCCGATCGGGAAGCGGATGTCGACCTTCGCCTGCAGCGAGAGCTCACGGGCGTCGAAGGCCATGATGGCCTCGGCGACCGAGCCGAACGCCCGGCCCTCGCCCTTGACCTCGCGCTCCTCTTCATCCGTGGTGAGGAAGAAGAGACCGAGCACCATGTCCTGGGTCGGCATGGTGACCGGACGGCCGTCGGCCGGCTTGAGGATGTTGTTCGAGGACAGCATCAGGATGCGGGCCTCGGCCTGGGCCTCCGCGGACAGCGGGAGGTGGACGGCCATCTGGTCACCGTCGAAGTCCGCGTTGAACGCGGTGCAGACGAGCGGGTGAATCTGAATGGCCTTGCCCTCGACCAGCTGCGGCTCGAAGGCCTGGATGCCCAGACGGTGCAGCGTGGGCGCACGGTTCAGCAGCACCGGGTGCTCGGCGATGACCTCTTCGAGCACGTCGTAGACGACCGTGCGGCCGCGCTCGACCATGCGCTTGGCGCTCTTGATGTTCTGCGCGTGGTTGAGGTCCACCAGGCGCTTCATCACGAACGGCTTGAAGAGCTCCAGCGCCATGGCCTTGGGCAGACCGCACTGGTGCAGCTTGAGCTGCGGGCCGACGACGATGACGGAACGCGCCGAGTAGTCGACTCGCTTACCGAGCAGGTTCTGACGGAAGCGGCCCTGCTTACCCTTCAGCATGTCGCTGAGGGACTTCAGCGGACGGTTACCGGGACCGGTGACCGGGCGACCGCGGCGGCCGTTGTCGAACAGCGCGTCGACGGCCTCCTGGAGCATCCGCTTCTCGTTGTTCACGATGATCTCGGGGGCACCGAGGTCGAGAAGCCGCTTCAGACGGTTGTTGCGGTTGATCACACGGCGGTACAGGTCGTTCAGGTCGGAGGTCGCGAAGCGGCCACCGTCCAGCTGCACCATCGGACGCAGGTCCGGCGGGATCACCGGGATGCAGTCCAGCACCATGCCCTTGGGGCTGTTGCGGGTCTGCAGGAAGGCGGAGACGACCTTGAGGCGCTTGAGCGCACGGGTCTTCTTCTGGCCCTTGCCGGTACGGATGATCTCGCGGAGGCGCTCGGCCTCCTCGTCGAGGTCGAAGGTCTCCAGGCGCTTCTGCAGGGCAGCGGCGCCCATGGAGCCGTCGAAGTACGTGCCGAAGCGGTCCCGCAGCTCGCGGTAGAGCAGCTCGTCGCCCTCCAGGTCCTGGACCTTGAGGTTCTTGAAGCGGTTCCAGACCTCGTCGAGACGGTCGATCTCGCGCTGCGCACGGTCACGCAGCTGCTTCATCTCACGCTCGGCACCCTCGCGCACCTTGCGGCGCACGTCCGCCTTGGCGCCCTCGGCCTCCAGCTCGGCCAGGTCGGTCTCGAGCTTCTTGGCGCGGGCCTCCAGGTCGGAGTCGCGGCGCTGCTCGATCTGCTGACGCTCGACGGAGACGTGCGCCTCCAGCGAGGGCAGGTCGCGCGTGCGGCGCTCCTCGTCCACCCACGTGATCATGTAGGCGGCGAAGTAGATGACCTTCTCGAGGTCCTTGGGCGCGAGGTCCAGCAGGTAGCCCAGCCGGCTCGGCACGCCCTTGAAGTACCAGATGTGGGTGACGGGAGCGGCCAGCTCGATGTGGCCCATCCGCTCACGGCGCACCTTGGCGCGAGTGACCTCGACGCCGCAGCGCTCGCAGATGATGCCCTTGAAGCGGACGCGCTTGTACTTACCGCAGTAGCACTCCCAGTCCCGGGTCGGACCGAAGATCTTCTCGCAGAAGAGTCCGTCCTTTTCGGGCTTGAGGGTGCGGTAGTTGATGGTCTCGGGCTTCTTGACCTCGCCGTGGCTCCACTGACGGATGTCGTCAGCGGTGGCCAGACCGATCCGGAGCTCATCGAAGAAGTTGACGTCGAGCACTATGCGTCAATCCCTCTCAGGGTTGTAAGTCTTGGGGTCTGAAACGGGGGTCCTGGGGCCGGCCGGGGAACCATCACTGGCTCCCCGGCCGAACTCCCGTCAGACCTCTTCGACGCTGCTCGGCTCGCGCCGGGACAGGTCGATGCCGAGCTCCTCCGCAGCGCGGAAGACGTCCTCGTCGGTGTCGCGCATCTCGATGGACATGCCGTCCGAGGACAGCACCTCCACGTTGAGGCACAGGGACTGCATTTCCTTGATGAGCACCTTGAAGGACTCGGGAATGCCGGGCTCGGGGATGTTCTCGCCCTTGACGATGGCCTCGTAGACCTTCACGCGGCCGGTCACGTCGTCGGACTTGATCGTCAGCAGCTCCTGGAGGGCGTAGGCGGCGCCGTATGCCTCCAGCGCCCACACCTCCATCTCACCGAACCGCTGGCCACCGAACTGAGCCTTACCACCCAGCGGCTGCTGGGTGATCATCGAGTACGGACCGGTCGAACGCGCGTGGAGCTTGTCGTCGACCAGGTGGTGCAGCTTGAGGATGTACATGTACCCGACCGAGATCGGGTCCGGGAACGGCTCACCGGAGCGGCCGTCGAACAGCTGGGCCTTGCCGGAGCTCTTGACCATCCGCTCGCCGTCGCGGTTGGGGAGCGTCGAGTCGAAGAGACCCGCCAGCTCGTCCTCGCGCGCACCGTCGAAGACCGGGGTCGCGACGTTGGTGCGCGGCGCGACGTCGTCGGCGCCGATCGCCTGCAGACGCTGCTGCCACTCCTCGCCGCCCTCGACCTTCCAGCCCTGGCTGGCGAGCCAGCCGAGGTGGATCTCCAGGACCTGTCCCGGGTTCATTCGGGACGGGACACCCAGCGGGTTGAGGATGATGTCGACCGGGGTGCCGTCCTCCAGGAACGGCATGTCCTCGACCGGCAGGATCTTCGAGATGACGCCCTTGTTGCCGTGACGGCCGGCGAGCTTGTCACCGTCGGTGATCTTGCGCTTCTGCGCGACGTAGACGCGGACCAGCTGGTTCACGCCCGGGGGCAGCTCGTCGCCCTCTTCGCGGTCGAAGACGCGGACGCCGATGACCTTGCCGATCTCACCGTGCGGCACCTTCAGCGAGGTGTCGCGCACCTCGCGCGCCTTCTCACCGAAGATCGCGCGGAGCAGGCGCTCCTCGGGGGTCAGCTCGGTCTCACCCTTGGGCGTGACCTTGCCGACGAGGATGTCGCCGGCGACGACCTCGGCACCGATACGGATGATGCCGCGCTCGTCGAGGTCGGAGAGGACCTCTTCGGAGACGTTCGGGATGTCCCGGGTGATCTCCTCGGGGCCCAGCTTGGTGTCACGGGCGTCGACCTCGTGCTCCTCGATGTGGATCGAGGAGAGGACGTCGTCCTGCACGAGGCGCTGCGACAGGATGATCGCGTCCTCGTAGTTGTGGCCCTCCCACGGCATGAACGCCACGAGCAGGTTCTTGCCGAGCGCCATCTCGCCTTCGTCCGTGGACGGACCGTCGGCGAGGACCTGGCCCTCGATGACCCGCGCGCCCTCGTCCACGACGACCTTCTGGTTGAAGGAGGTGCCCTGGTTGGAGCGGGTGAACTTGGCGACGCGGTACGTGGTGTACGTGCCGTCGTCGTTGGCGACGGTGATGTAGTCCGCGGAGACCTCCTGGACCACACCGTCCTTCTCCGCCTTGATGACGTCACCGGCGTCGACCGCGCAGCGGTACTCCATGCCGGTGCCGACCAGCGGCGACTCCGCCTTGATCAGCGGAACGGCCTGGCGCATCATGTTCGATCCCATGAGCGCGCGGTTGGCGTCGTCGTGCTCGAGGAACGGAATCATGGCGGTCGCGGCCGACACCATCTGGCGCGGCGAGACGTCCATGAAGTCGACCTCGTCGGCCGGGACCAGGTCGACCTCGCCGCCACGACGGCGGACCAGGACACGCTGCTCGGCGAAGCGCATGTCGTCGGTCAGCTTCGCGTTGGCCTGGGCGATCAGGAAGCGGTCCTCCTCATCAGCGGTGAGGTAGTCCACCTCCTCCGTGACCTGGCCGTCGACGACCTTGCGGTACGGCGTCTCGATGAAGCCGAAGACGTTGACCCGGCCGTAGGAGGCCAGCGAGCCGATGAGACCAATGTTGGGACCTTCAGGGGTCTCAATCGGGCACATGCGGCCGTAGTGCGAGGGGTGCACGTCACGGACGTCCAGGCCGGCCCGCTCACGGGAGAGACCACCCGGGCCCAGCGCCGACAGACGGCGCTTGTGGGTCAGACCCGACAGCGGGTTGGTCTGGTCCATGAACTGGGACAGCTGGCTGGTGCCGAAGAACTCCTTGATGGAGGCGACGACCGGCCGGATGTTGATCAGGGTCTGCGGCGTGATCGCCTCGACGTCCTGGGTCGTCATGCGCTCACGCACGACGCGCTCCATACGAGCCAGACCCGTGCGGACCTGGTTCTGGATGAGCTCGCCGACGTTGCGCAGACGGCGGTTGCCGAAGTGGTCGATGTCGTCGGTCTCGACAACGATGGAGTTGCCGTTCTCGCCGATCGTCTCGGTCTCGCCGGCGTGCAGCTTGACCAGGTACTTGATCGTCGCGATGACGTCATCGGTGGTCAGCACACCGGCGTCGAGCGGCTCGTCGCCACCGAGCTTCTTGTTGACCTTGTAGCGGCCGACCTTCGCGAGGTCGTAGCGCTTGGGGTTGAAGTACAGGTTCTCCAGCAGCGTCTGCGCGGCCTCACGCGTCGGCGGCTCGCCCGGACGCAGCTTGCGGTAGATGTCGAGCAGCGCGTCGTCCTGGCCCTGGGTGTGGTCCTTCTCCAGGGTGGCGCGCATGGACTCGTACTCGCCGAACTCCTCGAGGATCTGCTCGGTGGTCCAGCCGAGCGCCTTGAGCAGAACGGTCACGGACTGCTTGCGCTTACGGTCGATGCGCACACCGACCATGTCGCGCTTGTCGATCTCCATCTCCAGCCAGGCACCCCGGGACGGGATGATCTTGGCGGAGAAGATGTCCTTGTCGGACGTCTTGTCGATGGAGCTGTCGAAGTACACGCCCGGCGAGCGCACCAGCTGCGAGACGACGACACGCTCGGTGCCGTTGATGCAGAAGGTGCCCTTGTTCGTCATGAGCGGGAAGTCGCCCATGAAGACCGTCTGGGACTTGATCTCGCCGGTCTCGTTGTTGGTGAACTCGGCGGTGACGAAGAGCGGAGCCGCGTACGTGAAGTCGCGCTCCTTGCACTCGTCGATGGAGTTCTTCGGGGGCTCGAAGCGGTGGTCGCGGAACGTCAGCGACATCGACCCGGAGAAGTCCTCGATCGGGGAGATCTCTTCGAAGATCTCCTCAAGACCGGACTTGGTGGGGACTTCCTGCCCACTCTCCAGCGCAGCCTCGACGCGACCCTTCCATGCGGCATTGCCGAGCAGCCAGTCGAAGCTTTCGGTCTGCAGCGCAAGGAGGTTCGGAACCCCGAGGGGCTCCTTGATCTTCGCAAAAGAGATGCGCAGCGGGGCGGTGCTGTCGCCGTTGTTCGTATTGGCAGTCGAGGCGTTGCGCGAGGCGGCCAAGAGGGGGTCCTTCCGAGGGCTCGGACTCACTACGCGCGTACCGGTCCCGAATCGAGCAGACTGAGGAAAAGCCCAGTTCAGGGCGGTTCATTCAGGTTTGCTCGGGCTCGGGTATGCCCCTGGTGACGGGCAGGGAGCAGCTAACAGGCAGCGCAAAGGGTCAGTGTAGCCACTTGGCACACTGATGTCCAGAGCGAGTTTCCGGAGACCGGTTCAGCACCGTGATACCGATCTTCTCCCTCCGGGAGGTCACGCCCTCCGCACCGGAGGAAGCCCTCGTTTGTTCTTCTCAATGCCATGCGCCTGCCGAAAGCCCTGCGCCAGTGGCGCACACCGATGCTTCCCTCTTCGTCCGCGATCCATGCCTCGAACCCTGGATCGCTTCTGCGTCGCGTCCCGAGAATTGCGCGCCGCGTCCGGTTCGTCAAGGCCCCCCACCTCTGGGAGATCGTCACATGGGGGCACGTCCGGGCAACGATGATCACCATACTCGCACGCAGGCGCGAGACAACGCAGCCGTGGCGAGCACGCCGAAGGGCGACCACCCGCATGGGTGATCGCCCTTCGCTGGTGTCCGACGCGCCAGAGGCGCTGTGGACGTGAGTCAGAGACTCAGTGGGGTCACTTGACCTCGACGGAGGCGCCGGCGCCCTTGAGGGACTCGGCGGCCTTCTCGGCGGCGTCCTTGGCGACCTTCTCGAGGACCGGCTTCGGGGTGCCGTCGACGAGGTCCTTGGCCTCCTTCAGACCCAGGGAGGTCAGCTCACGCACGACCTTGATGACCTGGATCTTCTTGTCGCCCGCACCGGTGAGGATGACGTCGAACTCGTCCTTCTCCTCCTCGGCGGCGGCGGCCGGGGCACCCGGGGCGCCGGCGGCGGCCACGGCGACCGGGGCGGCAGCCTCGACGTCGAACTTCTCCTCGAAGAGCTTCACGAACTCGGAGAGCTCGATGAGGGTCATCTCCTCGAACTGCGCGAGCAGGTCTTCCTGGCTGAGCTTCGCCATGGTGGCGGTCCTTCCACTAATTCGGCTGGTGCCGGATGTACATGTCTGGCGGGCGTACTACGGGCCCGCTGGGCGTCCGAGTGATTACTCGGCAGCCTCGGCGGGAGCCGGCGTACCGGCACCGCCCTGCTCGACCTTGCTGCGAAGCGCGTCCGCGGTGCGGGCGAACTTCGTGAGCGGGGCCTGGAAGGTCGCCGCGGCCTTGGCCATGGACGCCTTCATGCCACCCGCCAGCTTGGCGAGCAGAACCTCACGGGACTCGAGGTCCGCAAGCTTCTTGATCTCGTCGGCGGACAGCGCCTTGCCTTCAAGGACACCGCCCTTGATGACGAGAGAGGGGTTTTCCTTGGCGAAGTCACGCAGACCCTTCGCCGCCGTGACCGGGTCACCGGTCACGAAAGCAACAGCGGTCGAGCCCTTGAGGTGCTCGTCCAGCTGAATCCCGGCCTCCTGGGCCGCGATCTTGGTCAGCGTGTTCTTCACCACACGGTACTGAGCGTTCTCGCCGAGAGAACGACGCAGCTCCTTGAGCTGCGCCACAGTCAGTCCGGTGTAAGAAGTCACAACAGCTGCGTTGGAGTCACGGAGCTTAGAAGTGATCTCCTCAACGGCTGCGATCTTGTCAGACGTCGCCATGAGCCTCGGCCTCCTTCCGGGTGATGAGGACCGCGCAGAAGGGGCTGGGCAAAACAAACGCCCCGGCGCAGGCGCACGGGGCGTACTCGACCAAGGCAGAAATCCGCCCGGGAGTTCATCCATACACACCTGCGCAGGCCGTCCGCAGCTAGCGGATCCTTCGGCCACTGCACACCCGGGATCGGGCGCACAGAGACAACCAGCGGTCTTTGGCTTCCGCATACGGTACGGGAGAGCCCTGCGCCAGGCAAATCGACTGAGAGGGGGCACCGGCCGCGCTCCCGGCCGCTGGAGCGCGCCCTCCGCCCCGTCCTCGCCCCAGGGGCCGGCGCGGCCGCTGAGGGCGGCACAGCATGCGTCAGGCCCCGCCCTCCGTGCGGGAGAGCGGGGCCTGACGACAGTGGTCACACGCTACGAGGCGCCGATCGGGAAGATCAGACGGCCTCGTCCTCGACGAGGAGGTTGCGGGTGCGGTTGGAGTCCACCGGGATGCCAGGGCCCATCGTGGTGGTGATGGTGGCCTTCTTGATGTAGCGGCCCTTGGCGGCGGACGGCTTGAGGCGGTTGATCTCCTCGAGCGCCGCGGCGTAGTTCTCCACGAGCTTGGCCTCGTCGAAGGAGACCTTGCCGATGATGAAGTGGAGGTTCGCGTGCTTGTCCACGCGGAACTCGATCTTGCCGCCCTTGATGTCGGTGACAGCCTTGGCGACATCCGGGGTGACGGTGCCGGTCTTCGGGTTCGGCATCAGACCACGCGGACCGAGCACGCGGCCGAGGCGGCCGACCTTGCCCATGAGGTCCGGGGTGGCGACGACGGCGTCGAAGTCCAGACGGCCCTTGGAGACCTCGTCGATCAGTTCGTCCGAGCCGACGATGTCGGCGCCGGCGGCTTCCGCGGCCGCAGCACGGTCACCGGTCGCGAAGACCAGGACCCGGGCGGTCTTACCGGTGCCGTGCGGGAGGTTCACGGTGCCACGGACCATCTGGTCGGCCTTGCGCGGGTCGACACCCAGACGCATGGCGACCTCGACGGTCGCGTCGAACTTGACGGACGCGGTGTCCTTGGCGAGACGGACGGCCTCGAGGGGGGCGTACAGACGCTCCCGGTCGATCTTCGCGTCCGCGTTGCGAAGAGTCTTGCTGCGCTTCACTTCTGCTCCTGATGCAGTGGGGTGGAGTCGTGGTGCGGACCAGCGCCTGGCCCTGCCACGTGTGGTGCCTGAAGGGCTGGGATCAGCCCTCGACCGTGATGCCCATGGAACGGGCGGTGCCGGCGATGATCTTCTCGGCGGCGTCCAGGTCGTTGGCGTTCAGGTCGGGCATCTTGGTGGTGGCGATGTCACGGACCTGGTCACGCGTGATCTTCGCGACCTTGGTCTTGTGCGGCTCGCCGGAGCCCTTCTCCACGCCCGCGGCCTTCAGGATGAGCTTCGCGGCCGGCGGGGTCTTGGTGATGAAGGTGAAGGAACGGTCCTCGTAGACCGTGATCTCCACCGGCACGACCATGCCACGCTGCGACTCGGTCGCGGCGTTGTAGGCCTTGCAGAACTCCATGATGTTGACGCCGTGCTGACCCAGCGCGGGGCCGACCGGCGGAGCCGGGTTTGCGGCACCGGCCTGGATCTGGAGCTTGATAAGCCCCGTGACCTTCTTCTTCTTGGGAGGCATGCTCTCTCCGGGTCCTAGTGAGAGGTGTTTCGCCGATCCATCCGGTCATCCGGATGGAGGCATACCGCACAACGATAACGGGTATGGTCGTGCGGCCAAAAACCGAGCAGGTCAGACCGGCTGTGAGCCCGTCTGACCTGGTCGATTTGGCTGGTGGTCCGGAAGAACCTAGTTCTTCTGGATCTGGTCGAAGCTCAGCTCGACCGGGGTCTCGCGGCCGAAGATCTCGACGAGGCCCTTGACCTTCTTCGAGTCGGCGTTGATCTCGTTGATCGTGGCCTGGAGCGTCGCGAACGGGCCGTCGGTGACGGTGACGGAGTCGCCCACCTCGAAGTCCAGCACCTGGACCTCGACCTTGCGGGACGGCGCCGGCTTGCCCTCGGCCGCGGCGGCCTCCTTGGCGGCCTTCTCCTCGGCCTCCGGGGCGAGCATCTTGACGATCTCGTCCAGCGTCAGCGGGTAGGGGTCGTAGGCGTTGCCGACGAAGCCCGTGACGCCCGGGGTGTTGCGGACGACGCCCCAGGACTCGTTCGTCAGGTCCATGCGCACCAGCACGTAGCCCGGGAGCTTGTTCTGGCGGATGGTCTTGCGCTCGCCGTTCTTGATCTGGGCGACCTCTTCCTGCGGCACCTCGGCCTGGAAGATGTAGTCCTCGACGTTCAGCGAAACGGCACGCTGTTCGAGGTTGGTCTTCACGCGGTTCTCGTAACCCGCGTAGGTGTGGATGACGTACCACTCACCGGGGAGGCCGCGGAGTTCGTCGCGGAGGGCGGCCACCGGGTCGACCGGCTCCTGCTCCTCGTCCTCGTCGACCTCGGCGGTGGCCTCGGCATCCTCTTCGGTGTGCACTGCGGCCTCTTCGGCGGGCTCGCCGGCGGCAGCGTCCTCGGCGTCGAGCTCGTCGACCTCGTCGACGCCCTCGACGATCTCAAGCGCGGTGTCGTCGCCCTCGACCTCGGCCGAGGCAGCCGCGTCCACGTCGGCCGCTGCCGTCTCGGCGGAGTCGGCGGCGTCGTTCAGGTTCGGGTCAGACACGGTGGCTGCTTCTTCCTGGCTTCAAGGGGTTGAACATGCGAAAGGGGCGCCCGCTGAGGCGCCCTCCGCGGGATCAGCCGAAGACGTACCCGACGACTCGGTTGATTCCCAAGTCAATCACGGTTACGAGACCGATCATGATGACAACGAAGACGATCACTACGGTGGTGTACGTCGACAGCTGGTTGCGCGTGGGCCAGACGACCTTGCGGAGTTCCGCCACGACCTGGCGGTAGAAGAGCGCGAGCCGCGCGAAGGGGCCCTTCTTGCCGCGCTTGCCGCCGCGACGGGGCTTCTTCTGGGATTCCGCGGTTTCATCCTCGGAACGACCGCGCTCAGGCATGTCGATGGAGCCCAGGGCGTCCGTCACTCGTCCTCACCTGAATCCGGGTCGTGGCCGTGCCGCGCCCGGTTGAGCCGCACGGCGGTGCATTTCATACGTACGCGTGCACGCACTGTGGTGACGAAGTGCGTGTAGCAGGGCCGGAGGGACTTGAACCCCCAACCGCTGGTTTTGGAGACCAGTGCTCTACCAATTGAGCTACGACCCTTTGTGGTTCCCCCAACCTACCGCATGCGGCCGACTGCACTACGTGCGTGCACCGCGGCGACCTGTCGGGAGCCAACGGTCAGCGAGTGTACGTGCTTCAGCGCCGGGCGTCGAACAGAAACGTCCCGGGTGGTGCCCGCCGATCCATGTGCCGGGCTTGTCGGAGGTCTGGGACGATGCAGGTATGAGCGCTGCCACTCCTCCCGCTTCGTCCCCTGCCGACCGCCGTGTCTCGGCCCGTGTCGGTGCGATTTCCGAGTCCGCGACCCTCGCCGTGGACGCCAAGGCGAAGGCCCTCAAGGCCGCCGGACGCCCGGTGATCGGCTTCGGCGCCGGTGAGCCCGACTTCCCGACGCCCGACTACATCGTCGAGGCGGCGACCGAGGCCTGCCGCAACCCGAAGTTCCACCGCTACACCCCGGCCGGCGGTCTCCCCGAGCTGAAGACCGCGATCGCCGCGAAGACGCTGCGCGACTCCGGCTACGAGATCGAGCCCGCGAACGTCCTGGTGACGAACGGCGGCAAGCAGGCGATCTACGAGGCGTTCGCAGCGATCCTCGACCCGGGCGACGAGGTCATCGTCCCGGCGCCGTACTGGACCACCTATCCCGAGTCGATCCGGCTGGCCGGCGGGGTGCCGGTCGATGTCGTCGCGGACGAGACCACGGGCTACCGGGTGACCGTGGAGCAGCTGGAGGCGGCCCGTACGGACCGCACCAAGGTGCTGCTGTTCGTCTCGCCGTCGAACCCGACCGGCGCGGTCTACAGCCGCGAGCAGGTCGAGGCGGTCGGCCGCTGGGCCGCCGAGCACGGCCTGTGGGTGCTGACCGACGAGATCTACGAGCACCTGGTCTACGGCGACGCCGCGTTCTCGTCGCTGCCGGTGGTCGTGCCCGAGCTGCGCGAGAAGTGCATCATCGTCAACGGTGTGGCGAAGACCTACGCGATGACCGGCTGGCGGGTGGGCTGGGCGATCGGCCCCAAGGACGTCATCAAGGCCGCCACGAACCTCCAGTCGCACGCCACATCCAACGTCTCGAACGTCGCGCAGGCCGCGGCGATCGCGGCGGTCTCCGGCGATCTGACGGCCGTCGAGGAGATGAAGGTCGCCTTCGACCGGCGCCGCAAGACCATCGTGCGGATGCTCAACGAGATCGACGGGGTGCTGTGCCCGGAGCCGGAGGGCGCGTTCTACGCCTACCCGTCGGTCAAGGAGCTCCTGGGCAAGGAGATCCGCGGGAAGCGCCCGCAGACCAGCGTCGAGCTGGCCGAGCTGATCCTGGAGGAGGCGGAGGTCGCCGTCGTCCCGGGCGAGGCCTTCGGCACCCCTGGCTACCTGCGGCTTTCGTATGCGCTGGGCGACGAGGACCTGGTCGAGGGCGTGTCGCGGATCCAGAAGCTGCTGGCCGAGGCCAAGTAGGACACCAGCCACCGATCGATGCGAACGGGCCCCGATGTTCCGGGGCCCGTTCGCGCGTCCCCCCGGACACCCCTTCGGGAAAGGCCCTACCGGTGCCCGCTCCCATACGGCAAGATCTCCGGATGGAGAGCGTTCGTGCCCGCGGCGAAGCCGCCATCCGAGACCTGCGCCGGTTGCCGAAGGCGCATCTGCACCTGCACTTCACCGGTTCGATGCGGTCCGCGACCCTGCTGGACCTCGCCGACAAGTACGGCGTCCATCTGCCGGAGGCACTGCGGAGCGGTGAGCCTCCCCAGCTCAGAGCCACGGACGAGCGCGGCTGGTTCCGTTTCCAGCGGCTGTACGACATCGCGCGGTCGTGTCTGCGGACGCCCGAGGACATCCAGCGGCTGGTGCGCGAGGCCGCCGAGGAGGATGTCCGGGACGGGTCGCGCTGGCTGGAGATCCAGGTCGACCCGACCTCGTACGCCCCGCGGCTGGGCGGGCTGATCCCGGCCCTGGAGATCATCCTGGACGCGGTGCACAGCGCCTCCCGGGACACCGGGCTCGGTATCCGCGTCCTGGTGGCCGCGAACCGGATGAAGCACCCCCTGGACGCCCGTACGCTGGCGCGTCTCGCGGTGCGCTACGCCGACCGCGGCGTGATCGGCTTCGGGCTGTCCAACGACGAACGCCGGGGATTCGCCCGGGACTTCGACCGCGCCTTCGCCATCGCCAGGGAGGGCGGCCTGCTGGCGGCGCCGCACGGCGGTGAGCTGTCGGGGCCGGCGAGCGTCCGGGACTGTCTGGACGATCTGCACGCCGGCCGGGTGGGGCACGGCGTACGGGCCGCGGAGGATCCCGTGCTGTTGAGCCGGCTGGCCTCGCGCGGGGTGACGTGCGAGGTGTGCCCCGCGTCGAATGTGGCGCTGGGGGTCTACGAGAAGCCGGAGGACGTGCCGCTGCGGGCGCTCTTCGACGCGGGCGTGCCGATGGCGCTGGGCGCGGACGATCCGCTGCTGTTCGGCGCGCGGCTGGCCGCGCAGTACGAGATCGCCCGCAGCGCGCACGGCTTCACCGACGCCGAACTGGCCGAGCTGGCCCGGCAGTCGGTCCGCGGCTCGTGCGCGCCGCAGGACGCGCAGCAGGGGCTGCTGGCGGAGATCGACGCCTGGCTGGACGCGTAGGGCGCCACAGGCCCGCTGGAGGCCCGCCAGAGGCCGGCCAGAGGTCGGCCAGAGGTCGGCCAGAGGCCGGCCAGAGGCCGGCCAGAGGCCGGCCAGAGGCCGGCTAGAGGCTGACGCCGACCGTGACGGGTTCGTTGACGAGCGTGACGCCGAAGGCCGCGTGCACGCCGTCGCGGACCTCGCGGGCCAGGGCGAGCAGGTCCTCGGTGGTGGCCGCGCCGCGGTTGGTGAGCGCGAGGGTGTGCTTGGTGGAGATACGGGCGGGGCCGCTGCCGTAGCCCTTGGTGAAGCCGGCCCGGTCGATGAGCCAGGCCGCGGAGGTCTTCACCAGGCCGTCGCCGGCCGGGAAAGCGGGCGGGGCGGCGTCGGGGCCGAGGCGGTCCTGGACGCGGCGGACGAAGACGGCGTGCTCGGCCTCGGTGAGGATCGGGTTGGTGAAGAACGAGCCCGCCGACCAGGTGTCGTGGTCCTCGGGGTCCAGCACCATGCCCTTGCCGGCGCGCAGGGCCAGCACGGTCTCCCGGGCGACGGCTGCCGGGACCCGGTCCCCGGCCTCCACGCCGAGGGCACGGGCGGTCTCGGGGTACTTCAGGGGCGCGGACAGGCCCCCGGCGTCCTCCAGGGCGAAGCGCACCCGCAGCACCACGAACCGGTCGGGGTGCTGCTTGAAGCGGCTGTGGCGGTAGGAGAAGCCGCATTCCGCGTTGGGGATCGTGACGGTCTCGCCGCGGCGGCGGTCGTAGGCGACGACCTCGGTGATCGTGGCGGAGACCTCCTGGCCGTACGCGCCCACGTTCTGGATCGGGGTGGCGCCCGCCGAGCCGGGGATGCCGGCCAGGCACTCCACACCGGCCAGTCCGGCCTCGACCGTACGGGCGACCGCGTCGGACCAGTTCTCCCCCGCGGCGAGCGTGAGGGTCGTGCCGTCGAGCGTGAAACCGCGGGTGGCGATGCGCAGGGCCGTGCCGTCGAAGCCCTTGTCGCCGATGACGAGGTTGCTGCCGCCGCCGATGATCAGCAGCGGGGTCCCGGTGTCGTCGGCCGCGCGGACGGCGGCGATCACCTCGTCGTCGGTGGTGGCCGTGACGAGGCGGGTGGCCGGGCCGCCGAGGCGGAAGGTGGTCAGCGGGGCGAGGGGGGCGTCGTGGAGTTCCTGCACGCGCACAAGGGTACGGGGGCGGTCCGACAGCGCTCGGCCGGACGCCCCCGGCGGCCCCGGCTCAGGCGAGGCGGACCACGGCGCGGGACATGCCCAGCACCTTCTGGCCGGCGCTCATCGCGGTGAGGTCGACGCGGACCGTACGGTCGTCGTCGTCCAGCTTGGCGGCGACCTTGGCGCTGACCTCGATCAGTGCGCCGGTCTCGTCGTTGGGGACGATGACGGGCTTGGTGAAGCGCACCCCGTACTCGGCGACCGCGCCCGGGTCACCGGCCCAGTCGGTGACCACCCGGATCGCCTCGGCCATGGTGAACATGCCGTGCGCGATGACGTCCGGCAGCCCGACCTCCTTGGCGAACTTCTCGTTCCAGTGGATCGGGTTGAAGTCACCGGAGGCGCCCGCGTACCGGACGAGCGTGGCGCGGCTCACCGGGAAGGTCTGCGCCGGGAGTTCCGTGCCGACCTCGACCTCGTCATAGGAAATCTTCGCGGTCATCTCAGGCCTCCTTCGCGGCACGGGCCACCAGCTTGGTGAACGCGGTCACGACGTGTTCGCCCGCCTCGTCGTGCACCTCGCCGCGGATGTCGATGATGTCGTTGCCCGCCATGGTCTTGATGGCCTCGATGGTGGAGGTGACGGACAGCCGGTCCCCGCTGCGCACGGGGCGGGTGTAGGCGAATTTCTGGTCGCCGTGCACCACCCGGCTGTAGTCCAGGCCCAGTTGCGGGTCCTCGATGACCTGTCCCGCGGCCTTGAAAGTGATGGCGAACACAAAAGTCGGCGGTGCGATCACATCGGAGTATCCGAGTGCCTTGGCCGCTTCGGCGTCGGTGTAAGCGGGGTTGGGGTCGCCGATCGACTCGGCGAATTCCCGGATCTTTTCCCGGCCGACCTCGTACGGGTCGGTGGGCGGGTACGTGCGTCCGACAAAAGACTGGTCGAGCGCCATGGGCTCGCAACCTCCCTGTACTGATGGTGACAACGCCGTGAGGCCGCCCCCACGAATGGGGACGGCCTCACGGACGAGCCTGTGTTATCGCGTCTCGCGGTGCGCGGTGTGCGAGTTGCAACGGGGGCAGTGCTTCTTCATCTCAAGACGGTCCGGGTCGTTGCGCCGGTTCTTCTTGGTGATGTAGTTCCGCTCCTTGCACTCCACGCAGGCCAGCGTGATCTTCGGGCGGACGTCGGTGGCAGCCACGTGAGTGCTCCTTGGACGGACGGGTGGTCGGATTAACGCATAAAAGAGTAGCCGATCGGAGGACCGACCCCACAATCGGCTACTGTCAGTAGCGGTGACCGGACTTGAACCGGTGACACAGCGATTATGAGCCGCTTGCTCTACCGACTGAGCTACACCGCTGCGATGCGAGGGGACCCCGCCCGAAGGCGGGAACCTCACACATCAGAGCCCCAATACGGAATCGAACCGTAGACCTTCTCCTTACCATGGAGACGCTCTGCCGACTGAGCTATTGGGGCGAGCGATGAAGACATTACACGGCCCGCCGCCAAACGTGAAATCCGTATCCGGGCCGTGCCACAGCGGCCCCGCGCACCACACCGGTACGACTATTTCGCGCTTGCGCAACGCTCTCCCGGCAGCGGCCTAGGCTCGGAAGAACGCTGCGTGATCTTGCACGCCGGTGCCTTCGAGGAGCGCGATGTCCGACAGCAGTTCGCCGCAGCCGCAGCCGGGAAAGCCCGTCGGGCCCGGCCGGTTCGCCAGGTCGGAAAGCGGCGCGCTCGTGTTGTGCGGTGCCCGGCTCGCCGACGGGCGGACGGTGGACGTACGGCTCGGTGGCGGACGCATCGAGGCCGTCGGGACGGCCGGCAGCCTCGCCCCGCAGGGCGCCCGCGTCGACCTCGCCGGCTACCTCCTGCTCCCCGCCCCCGCCGAACCCCATGCGCACTGCGACACCGCCCTGACCGCCGACTCCGACGGCCCCGCCTCCCGTTCGCCCGAGGACGTCCAGCGCCGGACGACCGAGGCCGCGCTGCTCCAGCTGGGGCACGGCGCCACCGCCTCGCGCAGCCACGTCAGGATCGGCGACGTACAGGGGCTGCGGTCGCTGGAGGCGGTGCTCCAGGCGCGCCGGTCGCTGCGCGGGCTGGCCGATCTGGCGGCGGTCGCGGTGCCGCGGGTACTGACCGGGGTGGCAGGGGCGGACGGGCTGGCGATGCTGCGGGACGCGGTGAAGATGGGCGCCTCGGTCATCGGCGGCTGCCCGGACCTGGACCCCGATCCGGCCGGGTACGTCGAGACGGTTCTGGAGCTGGCCGGGGAGCACGGCTGCCCGGTGGATCTGCACACCGACGGGGACGATCCGGCGCGGCTGGCGCGGTTCGCGGCGATGTCCGGCGGGCTGCGGCCGGGCGTCGCGCTCGGCCCGTGTGCCGGGATGGCGCGGATGCCGCGGAGCGTGGCGGCGCGGGTCGCCGAGCAGCTGGCGGCCGCCGGGGTCGCCGTCGTCTGTCTGCCGCAGGGCGACTGCACGGGCCTGGAGCGGTACGGCTCGCGGGTGTCGCGGCCGGCGCCCGTACGGCTGCTGCGGGCGGCCGGTGTCCAGGTGGCGGCGGGCAGCGGGGCGCTGCGGGACGTGGCGAATCCGGTGGGGCGCGGTGACCCGTTGGAGGCCGCGTATCTGCTGGCGTCTCTGGGGGAGGCCACGCCGGAGGCGGCCTACGAGAGCGTGAGTTCGGCGGCCCGGGCGACCCTGGGGCTGCCGGAGGTACGGGTCGAGGCGGGCTTCCCCGCGGAGCTGCTGGCGGTGCGGGGCGAGCGGATCGCCGGGGTGCTCTCGCTCGCGTACAGCCGGATCGTGATCCACCGCGGGCGGGTGGTCGCCCGTACCAGCGCGGTGCGGGAGTACTGCGACTCGGCGGCGGAGGTGGCGCTGGAGCTGCCGCGGCAGTCGCAGCGCTGAGCCGCGCGCGGGGACAAGGGCCGCTCCCCCGGCCGGTCCCGCACTACGCGGCGGCGCTTCGGCGTACGGTCGGGATCATGCGCATTGTCATCGCAGGTGGACATGGTCAGATCGCGCTGCGGCTGGAGCGGTTGCTCGCCAAGCGCGGGGACGAGGTCGCGGGCATCATCCGCCGGCCGGAACAGGCCGGTGACGTGCTGGCCGCGGGAGCCGAACCGGTGGTCTGCGACCTGGAGTCGGCGTCGGTGGAGGATCTCGCCCGGCACATGGAGGGCGCCGACGCGGCCGTCTTCGCGGCGGGCGCGGGACCGGGCAGTGGCATCGAACGCAAGGACACGGTGGACCGCGGCGCGGCGGCGGTCTTCGCGGACGCGGCCGAGGCGGCCGGGGTACGGCGCTTCCTCGTCGTCTCGTCCATGGGCGCGGACCGTGAGCCCCCCGAGGGCACCGACCCGGTCTTCGCCGCGTACCTGCGGGCGAAGGGCGCCGCGGACGCGGACGTACGGGCCCGCGCCGGGCTGGACTGGACGATCCTGCGACCGGGCCGGCTGACCAACGACCCCGGCACGGGCCTGGTGGCGCTGGCCGACACGACCGGCCGCAGCGAGGTGACCCGGGACGATGTGGCGGCCGCCCTGGTGGCGCTGCTCGACGAGCCCGCCACCATCGGCCGGACGCTGGAGCTGATCGGCGGGGAGGTACCGGTGGAGGACGCGGTGCGGGCGGTGGCCGGGCGCTGAGGGGCGGGCGCGCCGCCCCACACGTGCCCCACACACGCTGGTCAGCACGCGAAACAGAGTGGGGCATACCGCCCGCGGCGGCACTGTTGTCGGCCGGGAACGACGAAGGGGCCCGGGGGGGGGGGGGGGGGGGGGGGGGGGGGGAGGGGGGGGGGAGGGGGGGGGGGGGGGGGGGGGGGGGGGGGGGGGGGGGGGGGGGGT
>NZ_JBVHZH010000044.1:0-29015 GCF_055574515.1 Streptomyces sp. NPDC029466 | reverse complement strand
AAGAGAAGAAAACAAAAACACCACACCCCCCCCCCCCCTCCTCCCCCCCCCCCCCCCCACACCCCCCCCACCCCCCCCCCCCCCCCCCCCCCCCCCCCCCCCCCCCCCCCCCTTCACACCTGTGGCGGCGCCAGGATTCGAACCTGGGAAGGCTGAGCCGGCAGATTTACAGTCTGCTCCCTTTGGCCGCTCGGGCACACCGCCTGGGTTTGCTGCCGGGAGAGCCGCTGTGGGCGGTGCTCCGTGGCAACGACGTAAACCATACCCGATGGCAGGGGGTGGTTCGCCACTCGATTCGAGAGCGCTGGATCTTGGCCGGGTGGCTAGGCTTGGCAGGCGGTCCGGGGACGGGCCGCACCCCTGACGGATCTAGGTACGAGGAGCCAACTCAACATGGCCGACTCCAGTTTCGACATCGTCTCGAAGGTAGAGCGGCAGGAGGTCGACAACGCCCTCAATCAGGCCGCCAAGGAGATCTCGCAGCGCTACGACTTCAAGGGCGTGGGCGCGTCGATCGAGTGGTCGGGCGAGAAGATCGAGATGCGGGCCAACGCCGAGGAGCGGGTGAAGGCGGTACTCGACATCTTCCAGTCCAAGCTGGTCAAGCGTGGGATCTCCCTGAAGGCGCTGGACGCCGGCGAGCCGCAGGCCTCGGGCAAGGAGTACAAGATCTTCGCCTCGATCGAGGAGGGGATCTCGCAGGAGAACGCGAAGAAGGTCGCCAAGATCATCCGCGATGAGGGCCCGAAGGGCGTCAAGGCGCAGGTGCAGGGCGACGAGCTGCGGGTCAGCTCGAAGAGCCGGGACGACCTTCAGGCGGTGCAGCAGCTGCTGAAGGGCAAGGACCTGGACTTCGCGCTCCAGTTCGTGAACTACCGGTAGGAGCCCGTTTTCCGGGTGCCACAGGATGGGGCGGCGCGCTTCGGCGTGCCGCCCCACCGGTGTATCGGGGCGGTGAACTGAGCGGCTCTGCGGGGCACTTGACCTCAACTGCGCTTGAGATTGCAGGGTCGGGGCATGACTTCTTCTTCTGACGCACCAGCCCGTTCCGCCACCGGCCCCGGGGCCGGGTTCCGCAGCGATGTGTTCCCGGAAATACGGCGGGCGGATGCCGGTGCCGTACTGATCAGCGAGTGGGACGCGGGCGGCCCGGCGGGGCAGCGGGCCGTCCTGGACGGGGTCGCCCGCGCCTGGGAGGGGACGCCGCTGCCGGCGGGCTTTCTGTCGCGGGTGCTGTTCGCCGGGACGGACGGGCGCAGTGTGCTCCAGTACGCGCAGTGGACGAGCGAGGCGGCGCACCGGGAGTTCGTACGGACCGAGAACACCGGGCTGAGCGGGCGGCTCGCGGCGGCGCTGGACGGGGTGGGGGACGTCGGTGACTCCGGTCCCGGCCGTTTCCGGCTGTACCGCAGCATGCTGCCGCACGGCGCGCCGGGGGAGCCGGGCTGCGTCGTACGGGTCGCCTTCCGGACGGCGGGGCACGAGGCGGCCCGGGGGCTCGTGGACGGGCTGCTGGAGCTGGTCGGCGAGGTCCAGCGCGGGGAGGGCGGGATCGCCTCGCACTTCCACATCAGCGAGGAGGGCGACCGGGTCGTCAACTACAGCGAGTGGACGGATCCGGAGTCGCACGAACGAGAGCTCGGCCTCCGGCTCGGGCGCGGCGGGGAGGTGCGGAGCTTCATCGACGGGCTGCCGGGGGTGGAACCGGTCGGGTTCCGGCGGTTCGTGGCCCCTCGGGGGCTCGTACGGGTCTGAGGACGAGGGGCCGGGGCGGAGCGGGCGGTCAGCGTGTCGCGAAGGGCTCGTCCGTGGGGACGATGTCGCGGCCCAGGGGCATCAGGGAGACCGGGATCAGCTTGAAGTTGGCGATGCCGAACGGGATGCCGATGATCGTCACGCACAGGGCGAGGCCGGTGATGATGTGCCCAAGGGCCAGCCACCAGCCCGCGAAAATGATCCAGATGACATTGCCGATCGCCGAGCCGGCACCGGCGTCATGGCGCACCACGGTCGTCCGGCCGAAGGGCCACAGGGTGTAGCCGGCGATCCGGAAGGACGCGATGCCGAACGGGATGGTGATGATGAGGATGCAGCAGATGACGCCCGCGAACACATAGCCGAGCGCCATCCAGAAGCCGCTGAGGACCAGCCAGAGGATGTTGAGGATGAACTTCATGATCAGCAGCCTTCCACGGGCACGGCGGAGAACGTCACTGCGGGGCAAGACGCCCTGGGCCGGGTGAAGCGTTGCGTTGCGTTCATCATGCGGCGGGCGGCGGGCGGCGGCCACCGCTCCCCCGCGGCCCCCGGTCCGTCAGGGACGGTGGCCCGCCATCCGTTCCAGACGGGCGATGCGCTCGCGCATCGGGGGGTGCGTGGAGAACAGCCGGGTCAGGCCCTCGCCCGCCCGGAACGGATTGGCGATCATCATGTGTCCGGCGGTCTCCAGCCGCGGCTCGGGCGGGAGCGGAAGCTGCTGGGTGCCCGTCTCCAGCTTGCGCAGGGCGGAGGCCAGGGCCAGCGGGTCGCCGGTGAGCTGGGCGCCCGAGGCGTCCGCCTGGTACTCGCGGGAGCGGCTGACGGCGAGCTGGATCAGCCCGGCCGCGACCGGCCCGAGGATCATGATCAGCAGCATGCCCAGGAGGCCGGGGCCCTCGTCGTCGTCGGAGCGGCCTATGGGAATCAGCCAGGCGAAGTTGACGAGGAACATCACGACGGAGGCCAGCGCGCCCGCGACCGAGGAGATGAGGATGTCGCGGTTGTAGACATGGCTGAGCTCATGGCCGATGACGCCGCGCAGCTCACGCTCGTCGAGCAGCTGGAGGATGCCGTCGGTGCAGCAGACCGCGGCGTTGCGGGGGTTGCGGCCGGTGGCGAAGGCGTTGGGCGCCTGGGTCGGGGAGATGTACAGGCGCGGCATGGGCCGGCGGGCCGTGGTGGAGAGCTCGCGGACCATGCGGTAGAGCTGGGGGGCCTCGAACTCGCTGACCGGGCGGGCGCGCATGGCCCGCAGGGCGAGCTTGTCGCTGTTCCAGTACGCGTAGGCGTTGGTGCCCAGGGCCACGACGACGGCGATGATCAGGCCCGTACGGCCGAACAGGCTGCCGATGACGATGATGAGGGCGGACAGTCCCCCGAGGAGTACGGCGGTCCTGAGCCCGTTGTGCCGGCGGTGCACGGTACGCCCTCCAAGCGGTGCGGCAGGGGAACCCTGTGCTGCGTTTCTCCACTCTCCGGTGGACCCTTACTCACTGGTCAACGCGGGATGAACGAGCCTGGTTCCCCGGTGCGCGCGCGGCGGGCCGGGCGGGGCACGGAGCGGCGCCCGGTGGGGCCCGCCGCCGTACGGGTGGCCTGGGGGCCGCTCCAGGCCGCCGGGAGCGGTCCGGAGCGGGCGGGCATCCGCCGGAGGGCCGGTTAGAGCAGCGCCCCGGAGGCGAAGCGCAGGACGAGCTGCGGGGCGCCGGAGAGGACGATGCCGAGGACGGTGGCGAGGGCGATGGCGGTGGCGAGGGGGGCCGGGATTCCGGCGCGGGGCGGCTGCTGCTCGGCCGGGGCCGTCCCGGGCACTGCCTCGGCTCCCCTGAAGAGGACCGTGGTCCACTTCAGGTAGTAGTAGAGCGCGATCACGACATTGATCGCCATGATCACCGCGAGCCAGGCCAGGCCCGCGTCGACGGCCACGGAGAAGACCGTGACCTTGGCGAACAGGCCGATGATGCCCGGCGGCAGGCCGGCCAGGCACAGCAGGAAGAAGCCCATGGCGAGCGCCACGACAGGCCGCCGGTGGTACAGGCCGCGGTAGTCGGTGATGCGGTTGGCGGGGCTCGTACGGGCCACCAGGGCGGCGACGGCGAAGGCGCCGAGGTTCACGGCCGCGTACATCAGGGCGTAGGCGACGGTGGAGCCGATGGCGTGCGCCGGGTCGCTGGTGTAGCCGGCCGCCGCGATCGGCACCAGGAGGTAGCCGGCCTGGCCGACCGACGACCAGGCGAGCAGGCGTACGGCGCTGTGCGCGCGGCGGGGGTCCTGGCGGACGGCCGCGACATTGCCGACGGTCATGGTGAGGGCGGCGAGGACGGCCAGCGCCGGGCCCCAGACGTCCGCGTACGAGGGGAAGCCCTGGACCGTGACGAGGATCAGGCCGGAGAAGCCGACGGCCTTGCCGACCACGGAGAGGTAGCCGGCGATGGGCAGCGGCGCGCCGACGTAGGTGTCCGGCACCCAGAAGTGGAACGGGGCGGCGGCGGTCTTGAAGGCGAAGCCGACCAGGGTGAGCGCGACGCCGGCGCTCGCCAGTGTGGCCAGCCGCGGGTCGGGCAGCGCGGTGAGGGCGTGCGCCACCCGGGAGAGGTACAGGCTGCCGGTGGCCGCGTACAGGAAGCTCACGCCGAGCAGCATCACGGCGGTGGCGGCCACCGAGGACAGGAAGAACTTCAGCGCCGCCTCGGAGGAGAGCCGGTCACCGCGCCGCAGCCCGACGAGGGCGAAGGCGGGCAGCGAGGCCACTTCGAGGGCGATGACGAGGGTGGCGAGGTCCCGGGAGGCGGGCAGCAGGGCGGCGCCGGCCGCCGAGGAGAGCAGCAGGAACCAGTACTCCCCGGTGGGCAGGCCCTGGTCCTTGACGGTGTCGATGGACAGCAGGGCGGTCAGCAGCGCCCCGCCGAGCACCAGGAACTGGATGACCAGGGCGAACGGGTCGGCCACATAGCTGCACACGTCGGGGTGGGCGGGCAGGCAGAAGGTGCGGCGGCCGCCGCCCAGGAGGGGCAGCAGCGACAGCGCGGCGAGCGCGAGACCCGCCGTGGCGATCCAGCCCAGCAGCGGCTTACGGGCCGCCGGGAGGAAGAGGTCGGCGACGAGCACCACCAGGGCGACGGCCGCGGTGAGCGTGGGCGGCGCGAGGGCGAGCCAGTCGACGGACTGGACCAGGGGCGTGATCGAGCTCATCACTTACCGCCTCCGAGGAGCTGCTGGACGGCCGGGTCGGTGAGGCCGAGGAGGGCCGCGGGCCACAGCCCGGCAAGGACGGTGAGGACGGCGAGGGGGGTCCAGGCCGCGTATTCGTAGCGCGCGATGTCGGGGACGGCGGGGGCCGGTGCGGGCTGTCCGGACGGGTCCTCGCCGGCCGGGTCGGCGGTGCCGAGCGGGGCGGTCGGGGCGAGGTGCGGGGTGCCGCCCATGCAGACGCGGCGGACGACGAGCAGCAGGTAGGCGGCGGTCAGCAGGGTGCCGAGGCCGGCCAGCACCATGAACGTCAGGAAGGCGGGGCGGCTGAGGCCGGCGGCCGGCTGGAAGGCGCCGAACATGGCCAGCATCTCGCCCCAGAACCCGGCGAGTCCGGGGAGGCCCAGGGAGGCGACGGCGCCGAAGGCGAGCAGACCGCCGAAGCGGGGCGCCTTGCCGTAGAGGGCGGCGCCGGTGGTGCCGGCCAGGGCGTCGAGGTCCGTGGTTCCGGTGCGGTCCTTCAGGGCGCCGACCAGGAAGAAGAGCAGGCCGGTGATCAGGCCGTGCGCGATGTTGGCGAACAGCGCGCCGTTGACGCCGGTGGGGGTCATGCTGGCGATGCCGAGCAGGACGAAGCCCATGTGGCCGACGGAGCTGTAGGCGATCAGACGCTTGAGGTCGCCCTTGGCGCCCTTGCGTACGAGGGCGAGGCAGGCGAGCGAGCCGTAGATGATGCCGACGGCGGCCAGCGCGGCGAGGTACGGCGCGAAGGTCTGCATGCCCTCGGGTGTGATGGGCAGCGCGATCCGCACGAAGCCGTAGGTGCCCATCTTCAGCAGCACGCCGGCCAGCAGCACCGAGCCGACGGTGGGGGCGGCGGTGTGCGCGTCGGGCAGCCAGCTGTGCAGCGGCCACATCGGGGACTTGACGGCCAGTCCGATGCCGACCGCGAGCACCGCCAGCAGCTGAACGGTGTGGCTGAGCTGGGTTTTCGGCCCGTTGTCAGTGGTGAGTGCCACCATGTCGAACGTGCCGGATTTCACGCCGATGAGGAGGAGGCCGAGCAGCATCACGACGGAGCCGAGCAGCGTGTAGAGGATGAACTTCCAGGCCGCCGCCTGCTTTCCCGCCCCGCCCCAGCGGGCGATGACGAAGTACATCGGGATGAGGACCATCTCGAAGGCGAGGAAGAAGAGCATCAGGTCGAGGACGGCGAAGGTGGCGAGGGTGCCGCCCTCAAGAGTGAGCAGCAGGGCCACAAATGCCTTGGGAGACGGGCCCGTTGGCATGTGGAAGTAGGAGTAGAGCGCGCAGAGGAAGGTCAGCAGCGCGGTCAGGACGACAAGGGGGAGCGAGATGCCGTCGACGCCGAGGTGGATGCGGATGTCGAGCGCCGGGATCCAGCTGATGTCGGTGGTGGCCTGCATACGGGCCGGCTGGTCGTGGTCGAAGCCGGCCGCCAGCGCGATCGCGGCGGCGAGCACGACACCGGTGACGGTCACGCCGTGGCGCAGTACGGCCTGGTCGGGGTTCTTGCCCCGGAGGCCGGGCGGGGACGGGAGCAGGGCGGCGAGCGCGCCGGCGAGGGGGAGGACGACGACGGCCGCGAGGAGAAGCTGCATAACGGTGTGATTCACGGGTCAGGCCCTCCTGCGGGGTTCGGCTCCGGCGAGGCAGGCCGCGAAGGCTGTCGGCTGGGGGTGCGGGGGCCGGCCCCCGGGGGATGGCAGCACGGTCAGGCCCCCGTGCCCGTGGCGACGAGGACGGCGGCGACGGCCAGCACGAGCGAGCCCGCGAGCAGTGCGCCGAGGTAGGTCTGCACGTTCCCGGTCTGGGCGCGGCGGACGGCGGCGCCCAGCCACCGGGGGGTGGCGGCGGCACCGCTGACGTAGGTGTCGACGACCTCGCGGTCCAGGAAGCGGACGAGCGAGGCGGCGGCGCGTACGGGCCGGACGAACAGCACGGAGTAGACGGCGTCGAGGTGGAAGCCGACGGCGGCGTGGGGCTGGAGCGGGCCGAGGAGGAGACGGCCGGGGTCGGCCGGGTCCGGGGCGCCGGCGATGCTGCCGTAGACCGGGGCGTGGGTTGCGATGGCCGTCTCCTCGGCGAGCCCGGGCGGGGCGTCCGGGTCGGTGACGACCGCGCCGATGGGGGTGCGGGCGGCCAGGGCGGTGGTGTGCCGCCAGGCCGCATAGGTGACCAGGCCGCCGACGAGGGCGACACCGGTGCCCAGGACGGAGGTGGTCAGGGTCGGCGCGAGCGAACGCCCGTCGAACCAGCCGGGCAGGAGGGGGGCGGCGAGGCCGAGCGCGACGGTGGGGAGGAAGAGCACCCACAGCACGGCGTTCATGACGACCGGCTGCGGGCCGTGGTCGGGGGCCTCGACGCCGGTGCCCTTGAAGGCCAGCAGCCACAGGCGGGTGGCGTAGGCCGCGGTGAGGAGGGCGGTGAGCAGCCCGGAGACCAGGACGGTCCAGCCGGCCGCGCCGGGGATGCCGTGCGCCGCACCGGTGGCGGCGTGCTCGGCGGCGCCCAGGACGGCTTCCTTGGAGAAGAAGCCGGCGAACGGGGGGATCGCGGCGAGCGCGAGCAGCGCGACGGTGACGGTCCAGTAGGCGTCCGGGATGCGCCGGGCCAGGCCGCTCATCCGGGACATGGCGGCCAGCGAGTTGGTGCCCGCGGCGTGGATGATCACGCCCGCGCCGAGGAAGAGGAGGGCCTTGAAGGCACCGTGCGAGATGAGGTGGAAGACGGCGGCACCGCGGTCGCCGACGGCCAGCGCGCCGAGCATGTAGCCGAGCTGGCCGACCGTCGAATAGGCCAGGACGCGCTTGATGTCGTCCTGGGCCAGTGCGGCCAGACCGGAGCCGACCATGGTGACCGCGGCCATGACGGCCATCACCACCAGCGCGGCCGCGGAGGCGGCGAAGACGGGGAGGAGACGTGCCACGACATAGATACCGGCCGCCACCATCGTCGCGGCGTGGATCAGCGCCGAGACGGGCGTCGGGCCGGCCATCGCGTCCGGGAGCCAGGTGTGCAGCGGGAACTGTGCCGACTTGCCCGCGACACCGGCCAGCAGCAGCAGCGCGATCAGCGTCGGATGGTCCAGGCCGCCACTGGTCACGGTCCCGAGGATGCCGGTGATGCGGAAAGTCCCGGCGTCGGCGGCCAGCGCGAAGATGCCGAAGAGGAAGGGGACATCGCCGAGCTTGGTGACGAGGAAGGCCTTGAGGGAGGCGGCGCGGGCGGCCTCGGTCTCCCAGTAGTGGCCGACGAGGAAGTAGGAGCAGATGCCCATGACTTCCCAGCCGACCAGCAGCAGCATCAGGTCGCCGGTGTAGACGACCAGCAGCATCGCGGAGGTGAAGAGCGAGACCAGCGCGGCGTAGGAGGCATAGCGCGGGTCGTTGCGCAGATAGCCGGTGGAGTAGAGCTGCACACAGGTCGCCACGACACCGACCACCACGGCGATCAGCACGGCGAAGCCGTCGAGGTGCAGGACCAGGTCGATGGGGATCGAGCCGGTCGGGGTGAGCTCGGTGGCGAGGTCGGTCGCCGGGCCGGTGCCCTGCCCGACGGCGACGAGCACCGCGAGCACGGCCGCGGCCAGCGTCGGCAGCACGGCCAGCGGCCGGACGAATCCGGGCGCCCGGCGGCCCAGCAGGAGACCGGCGGCGGCCCCGAGGAAGGGGAGGAGGGGAACGAGAACGGCGGTGGTGGTGAGGGTCACGCGGCGGCCTCCGCCGTGGTGTCCGGCTGCGGTTCCCCGTCCCCGGCGCCCGCCCGCTCGGCGAGGTCACGGAGCCGGTCGATGTCGGAGCTGCCGCGGTTGCGGTAGACGAGCAGCACGATCGCCAGCCCGATGCCGATCTCGGCGGCGGCGATGGCGATGGTGAAGAGGGTGAGCGCCTGGCCGGTGTGCAGGGTGTCGCGCAGCCAGACGTCGAAGGCGACGAGGTTGAGGTTGACGGCGTTGAGCATCAGCTCGACCGACATCAGCACCAGGATCGCGTTGCGGCGGGCGAGCACGCCGTACAGCCCGGTGCAGAAGAGGAGGACGGCGAGGACGGCCGGATAGACGAGATGCATCAGCGCTGCTCCTCTCGCGGGGCGGGGGCGGCGGGACCGCGGGAGGCACCGGTCTTGAGGTCGGCCGCCGCGGCCTTGCCCTCCCCCGTCCTGCGGGACAGCACGATCGCCCCGACGAGCGCGGCGAGCAGCAGCACGGACAGCGCCTCGAAGGGCAGCACCCAGTACTGGAAGAGGCTGCGTCCGGAGGCTTCGGTGGAGCCCTGGGCGGCGCCCTCGAAGCTGATCCAGGTGGCGCGGAAGGCGTCCACGACGACCCAGACCAGGGCGGCGGCCGAGGCGAGGGCCACCACGAGCGCGGCCCAGCGGTTGCCCGAATCGGCGTCCGGGGAACGGCCGATGGGCGCCTTGGTGAGCATCAGCCCGAAGAGCAGCAGGACGACGACCGAACCGACGTAGATCAGCACCTGCACCCAGGCGATGAACTCGGCCGTGAGCAGGAGGTATTCGACGGCGATCCCACCGAGGGCGACGACCAGCCAGAGGGCGGCGTGCACCAGCTGCCGGGTGGTGACGGTGATGACGGCCGCGCCGAGGGTGGCGATACCGACGAGGACGAAGGCGACCTCGACGCCCGTGGGCGAGAGGAAGCCCTGGCCGGCTGCGGTGGCGGCGAGCGTCACTGTCCCTCCCCTGGGGTCTCCGGTCGGTCCTGGTCCGCGCCCCGGTCCGCGGCTTCGGCCTGGGCCTGTGCCTCGGCCTCCGCCGCCTGCTGGGCGGCGAGCTTGTCCGCGGCCTTGTGGGCGGCGGCGAGTTCCTTGGGCTCCTCGGCCGCCGGGTCGAGCGCCGGCGGCTCGGGCACCGTCCACATCCACTCGCGGAGCCTGTCGCGCTCGTGGGTCAGCTCGCGGATGTCCGTCTCGGCGTACTCGAACTCCGGCGACCAGAAGAGCGCGTCGAAGGGGCAGACCTCGATGCAGATACCGCAGTACATGCACAGCGCGAAGTCGATCGCGAAGCGGTCCAGCACATTGCGGCTGCGCTCGCGGCCTCCGGGGGCGGCCGGCGGCACCGTCTCCTTGTGGGAGTCGATGTAGATGCACCAGTCCGGGCACTCCCGGGCGCACAGCATGCAGACCGTGCAGTTCTCCTCGAACAGCCCGATGACGCCACGGGTACGGGGCGGGAGGTCGGGCTGGACGTCCGGGTACTGCGCGGTGACCGATCGTTTCGTCATCGTCCGCAGGGTGACGGCCAGCCCCTTGGCGAGGCCGGAACCGGGGAAGCTCATGACGAGATCACCACCTTGACGACGCCGGTGAGGGCGATCTGGGCGAGGGCGAGCGGGATGAGGACCGTCCAGGCGAGCTTCTGCAGCTGGTCCTCGCGCAGCCGCGGATAGGTCACCCGCAGCCAGATGACGCCGAAGGCGAGGATCACGGTCTTCAGCAGGGTCCACAGCCAGCCCAGGCCGTCGGCGCCGAACGGGCCGTGCCAGCCGCCCAGGAAGAGCACGGAGGTCAGCGCGCAGAGCACGACGATGCCCGCGTACTCGGCGAGGAGGAAGAGGGCGAAGCGCAGTCCGGTGTACTCGGTGTACGCACCGAAGATGATCTCCGAGTCGGCGACCGGCATATCGAACGGCGGCCGCTGGAGCTCGGCGAGCCCGGCGGTGAAGAAGACCACGCCGCCGACGATCTGCCAGGGCACCCACCACCAGTGGAACGCCTCGATGATGCCGGGCAGCGAGAGCGTGCCCGCCGCCATCGCGACGGAGGCCGCGGCGAGCAGCATCGGCAGCTCGTACGCCAGCAGCTGCGCGGCCGTCCGCAGACCGCCGAGCAGCGAGAACTTGTTGGCCGAGGCCCAGCCCGCCATCAGCGAGCCGAGCACCCCGACGCCCATGACGGCGAGGACGAAGAAGATCCCCGCGTCCAGGGCCTGGCCCACGGCGTTGTGCGGGCCTATCGGGATGGCGACCAGGACCAGGAGGTACGGGAGCAGCGCGACGGCGGGCGCGAGCTGGAAGATCCGCCGGTCGGCACCGGCCGGCACGATGTCTTCCTTCTGCGCGAACTTCACACCGTCGGCGACGAGCTGCGCCCAGCCGTGGAACCCGCCCGCGTACATCGGTCCGAGACGGCCCTGCATATGGGCCATGACCTTGTGCTCGGTCTGCCCGATGACCAGGGGGAAGACCAGAAAGACGGCGAAGACGGCGAGCAGGCGCAGCGCGATGTCCAGAGCGTCGCTCATGGGGTGTCGCCTCCTGCCGGGTCCTGGGGGGTGGGGGGCTGGTCCTGGGGGGCCGTGGGCTCGGGGTCCGGCGTGGCCGCCGGGTCCTGGGGGGCCGTCGGCTCCGGCTCGGGCTTCGCTTCCGGCTTCTGCGGCTCGGGTTTCGCTTCCGGCTTCTCCGGTTCGGGTTTCGCCGGCTCGGGCTTCTGCGGCTTCTTCCCAGGCTCCGCCGTCCGCTCCGGCTCGTCGAAGGCCGGGCGGGCGTGGTGCCAGGGGGCGTCGGAGGAGCGCGGGGGCGCCGGCTTCTCCGGGGTCGTGGGGGGCGGGGTGTCCTGAGCCGGGGCGTCCTTGGCCGGGGCATCCTTCGTCGACGCTTCCTGGGTCGGGGCGTCCTTGGCCGGTGTCCCCTTTGACGGGGCTTCCGTCGCCGGGCTCCCTGCGGCCGGGGCCGCCGCGGTCTCCGCCGCGGCTGCCGTCCCCGCGGCCGCCGTCTCCGCCGCCGCTCGCTGCTGGCTGGCCGACCCCTCGCTCACCGAACGGGTACGCCGTGCCGGGCGCTCGGGCCGCGCCGGAGCCGCCGGAGTTCCGGTCCCCTCCGCCGCCGCCTGCTGGCCGGCCGAACCCGCGGCCGCCGTACGGGTACGACGTGCCGGACGCTCGCCCGCGGCGCCGCCGGCCGCCCGTGCACCCCGCGCCGGACGTGCGGGCGCGGGCGGCAACTGGCCCTTCAGCGGGCCCCACTCGTTCGGGTCCGGGACGCCCGGGGGCAGCATCTGGCGCCGCTTGGGCCCGCCGTGCTCGGACTCGCCCGGCTCCTTGGCGCCGGGCCACGCCTTGGCGACCCGCGCCGCCAGCACGAAGTCCTTGCGCAGCGGGTGCCCTTCGAAGTTCTCCGGGAGCAGCAGCGGTACGAGGTGCGGGTGGCCGGTGAAGTCGACCCCGAACATCTCGTGGGTCTCCCGCTCGTGCCAGCCCGCGCCCGCGTAGACGCCGACGGCGGTGGGCAGCGCGGCCGCGTCGTGCGGCACGGTCGTCCGCACGATCAGCCGGTGGACGGTACCGGGGCGCGCCACCTCCGCGAGGTGGGCACAGATCCGGAAGCCGGTGCCGGGCTCGTCGACGGCGCTCAGCCAGTCGAAGAAGCTGCACCCCAGGGTGTCGCGGGCGGCGGTCAGCGCGGTGAGCCAGCCGTCGACGGGGACATCGACGGTCAGCAGGTCGTACGCCAGCTCCGCGGTGGCCCCGGGGCCGAAGATCTCGCTCGCCGGGCGCGGCAGCCAGCCGACG
Organism: Streptomyces sp. NPDC029466; assembly: GCF_055574515.1. Lineage (NCBI taxonomy): Bacteria > Bacillati > Actinomycetota > Actinomycetes > Kitasatosporales > Streptomycetaceae > Streptomyces > Streptomyces sp. NPDC029466. The sequence continues at coordinate 16,514 of NZ_JBVHZH010000044.1, read as the reverse complement.
ACGGGCTCGGCCGGGGGCTGCTCGGCCGGGGGCTGCTCGGGCTGCTCGCCCGGGTCCGGCGCGGCCGACTGCTCCGGCGCGGCCGACCGCTCGGATGTCGCCGACTGCTCGGGCGCCGCGGTCTGCCCGGAGGTCTCCGGCTGCTGCCCGGAGTTTTCCGGCTGCTGCTCTGGGGTTCCCGGCTGCTGCTCGGGCTGCTCGGTCATCGGGGCTCCTCCCCCGCCGGCTTCGGCGCAGTCGCCGGCTGCGGCGCGGGCGGTGTGACGAGTCCGCTGCGCAGCGCGGCCGCCGAGGGCCGGGCGGCACCGCCCTTCGCGTACCGCTCCCCCAGCGATTCGCGCGCGATCTTCTCCTGGAGCTTGAGGATGCCCTGGAGCAACGCCTCCGGACGCGGCGGGCAGCCCGGGACGTACACATCCACCGGGATGATCTGGTCGACGCCCTTGGTGACGGAGTACGAGTCCCAGTAGGGGCCGCCGCAGTTGGAGCAGGCCCCGAAGGAGATGACGTACTTCGGCTCCGGCATCTGCTCGTAGAGCCGCTTCACCGCGGGCGCCATCTTGTCGGTGACGGTGCCGGAGACGACCATCAGGTCGGCCTGGCGGGGGCCGGGCGCGAACGGGATCACGCCGAGCCGGATGAAGTCGTGGCGCGCCATGGACGCGGCGATGAACTCGATGGCACAGCAGGCCAGGCCGAAGTTGAAGACCCAGAGGCTGTAGCGGCGGCCCCAGTTGAGGACCACCTTCATCGGTTCGGGCGCGAGCCGCGCGAGGGTGCCCAGGCGCCGCGGCTCCGGCAGGAACTCGGGGGCGGCGCCCGCGGCCGCGGCGCCGTTGGAGGCGGGGGTCACGTCCATTCCAGGACGCCCTTCTTCCATGCGTAGAGCAGGCCGACGGCGAGGAAGCCGAGGAAGATGAACATCTCCACCAGCGTCACGCCGCCGAAACCGGGGGCGGCGAAGATCGTTGCCCAGGGGAACAGGAAGATCGAGTCCACGGCGAAGATGACGTAGAGGAAGGCGTAGACGTAGTAGCGGACCTGGGTGTGCGCCCAGCCCTCACCGACCGGATCCACACCGCACTCATACGTCAGCAGCTTCTCCGGCGTCGGTACCACGGGCCGCAGCAGCCGCCCGGCACCGAACGCCACGGCGACGAAGAGCACACCGATCACGGCGATGAGCCCGACGACCGAGTAGCCCTGGAAGTAGTCCGCGGCGACGGTGGTCCGTACGGTCGCGTCCGACACGTCCGCCCCTCGCTCCCTGACTGTGATTGTTCAACGACTTCGACGATCTGTACGGACCGGAGTCTAGGCCCTGCCCCGGCTGCGGTGAGCAGCCGGATCGTCGCGGCCGGTGGGGTTGTCCCCACTTCGCCCTTCCTGGGTGGCCGGCAGCGTAGACAGAGCGCCCCGTTGTCTCAGAACCTGTCTCACGGACCGGACGGACGGTGGGGCGGAGACGGTGGGGCGGAGACGGTCCGGGGAGGGCTGGGTGCCAGCGGACCGGGCGCCAGTGGACCGGGCGTCAGTGGTCCGTGTGTCAGTGGACCGGGCCTCCGTCGAACGGGCTGCGCAGGTCGGGGGCGGTGGGGGCGCCGGTGGCTTCCGGGCCGGCGGCTGGCTGGGGCGCCGCCACCGGCATCGTGGGCACGGTTCGAGACGGCGGCTGCGACGAAGACGGGGAAGGAGGCCGGGTGGGGGCGGCCTGCGCCTGGGGGTACGGCGGGGGCTGGTGCGGTGCGGGCGCTGGAGGCGTGGCCTGGGGCGGGTAGTACTGGGGAGCGGGCTGGGGCTGGTGCGGGGGCTGGGGAACGGCCTGGGGCTGAGCCTGCGCTTGCGACTGCGGAACGGCCTGGGGCTGAGCCTGTGCCTGCGGCTGCGGACCGGCCTGAGGTTGTGCCTGTGCCTGGGGGCCGGCCTGGGGCTGAGGTTGAGTTTGCGGGCCGGGGTGCCCCTGTGCCCGCTGGGGTTCCTGGGGTGGCGCGGGGACCGTCGCCTGCCCGGGGACGTACACCGGCGGCTGTCCCGGCCGGTGGACCGTCGTCTGCCGTTGCTGCTGCCGCCGGCCCGGTTCCCGTGAGACCGCGCGGTCCATCACCTCGGCCGCGATGCGCGCCGCCGCCTCCCTCGTCCGTTCGCCGAGCAGCTCCGTACGGATGGCGCCGCCGGCCGCCAGATGCCGGTCGTAGGGCAGCGGCAGCACCGCCGCACCACCGGCACCCAGGTGTTCGGCGGCCCTGCGGACGTCGACGCCGCTGTCGGGTGAGGTGTGGGTGAGCACGACGACCGTGGTGGGCAGCAGGCCGGAGTGCAGCCCGCCGACCCAGTCCAGGACGGAGCGGGTGGCGGCCACGCCTTCCGGGGTCGCCGGGGTCGCCACCACTCGCGCCTGGGTGGTCACCAGCGCGGTGCGCGCCACTTCGGCGGGCAGCGTCTCGCAGTCCACGACGGTGGCCGCGAAGTGGCGCCGCAGCGAGGTCATCACCACGCGGTAGGTGTCGAGATCCAGCCGGGTGCCGATGGCGCCCTGGCTACCGGGCAGCAGCCAGCCGCCGCCCGCGAACGGGAGGAGATAGCCGGTCAGATCCGTGATCAACATCGATGGCTCGACGATCTGTGCCAGGTCGCTGCCCGACCACCGCACCTCGCGGGCGCCGAGCCGGTGCGGCAGCGTGCCGAGCGCCGGATCGGCCTCGACGGCGAGCACCGGGTCGGAGCGGTAGTGCGCGTAGGTGAGCGCGAGCAGGGCGGCGAGGGTGGACTTCCCCGCGCCGCCCCGGATGCTGGACACGGCGATCTGCCGGCCCGTGGTCACGGGCTGCTGGATGGCGTGCGCGGCCTGGGTGACCGCGGCCGTTTCGGCGGCCGGGGACGAGGCGAAGACCTTGCGCAGCGCGCGGCCCGCGCGCCGGGCCACGGGGTCGCCGCGACGCGGCCGGGGCTGACCCTCGGCCAGTTCCGGCGGCAGCAGGGGCACCGAGAGCGGCGTCCGCGCCGGCAGCCCGGCCCGGCCGTAGCGGCCGGGAGCCGGCGCGGGGGCGGGCACTCCGTGGGCGGGTACTCCGGGGGCGGGTACTCCTTGGGCGGGCGCTCCGGGGGCCGGTACTCCTTGGGCGGGTGCTCCGGGGCCGGGCGCTCCTTGGGTCGACGGCGCGGAAGCCGGCGGGGTGGGTGACGCGGGGCCGGGCGACGTAGCGGCGGGGCCGGAAGGCCGGGCCGGTGCGGAGGTCTGCGTGGGGGCGGGCCGGGCCTCAGCGGCGGGCATCGCCGGAGCGGCGGGAGGCGTCAGCGCAGCCGAAGGCAACGGCTCAGCGGGAGGCGTCATCCCAGCCGAAGGCATCGGCTCAGCGTGCGACGGCGCCCCAGCCGAAGGCATCGGCTCAGCGTGCGGCGTCGCCCCAGCGGCCGGCATCGGCTTACTCAGCGACACCGGACCGCCCCCAGGCATGCCCCCAGGCATCCCCGGCGCCCCCGGAGCCGTCCCCTGCCCCGCCGGACCGCCGCCCGACTCGCGCATCGCCCCCGGCTCGCGCATCGCTCCCGCCTCGCCCGTCATACCCCACTCGCCGCCCTCGCCCGTATTTCCCGCCGCACTCAACTCCCCTGCCGTAGAGGCCCCCGGAGTCGGATTCACCGCCTGCACCGCGTCCACGCCCCCTCCCCCTTCCGCTCCCGTTCCCGCTTGCGCCGGATCGCGCTCCGCCGATGACATGTCCGCTCCACCGCCTCTCCGGGTCAGGATGCGCCGAACAGCAGGCCGTAGAGCCCGAAGGCCCCGAGGGTGACCGGGATCAGCGCCACTACAGCCACCGACTCGGCACGGTCCAGCCACCGCCGCAGCCGGGCGAGCGAGGGCGCCGGGATCCGCACCGCGAGCAGCGCGACCGGCAGCACCGCCAGCAGGCCCAGCACGACCAGCGCGGGCGCCGCCGCCCCGCCGTCGGTGGCCCAGAGCAGCACCAGCCGTACGCCGACCGCCAGGCCGGCCGCCAGCAGCGCGGCGACCTCCACCGCCAGCGGATAGGCCCGTGCCCGTGAGCACAGCACGCCGCACAGCAGCGCCGCGGCGAGCACGGTCCAGAGGCCGGGTGTCTGTACCGCGAGCACCCCGGCCGCTCCGGCCGAGGCCGCCGCGACCGTGGTGGCCGGGGACAGCTCCCGGTGGGTGGCGCCCAGCGCGCCCGCCACCTGGTGCCGGCTGACCGGCGTACCGCCGGAGTGCAGATCGTCGAGCCGGGTCAGGCCGGCGCCCCGCAGTGCGAGACGCGGCAGCTGGCCCAGGACGAGGACGGAGACGAAGCCGAGCACAACTCCCGTACGTGCGGGGGTGGTCAGCGCCAGGCCCAGCTCCCAGGCGCCCACCGCGAGCACGAGCGCCCCGGCACCGGTCAGGCCGCCCCGCCCCAGCTCCGTACAGAGCCCGAGGAGCGCGAGCACGGCCGCCACGGTGAGTCCGACGGCGGCGAGCCTCGCAGCACCGCCCGGGGCCGCCTGCCAGGCCGCGGCCACGCCGAACACCCCGCCGAGCAGCAACAGGGCGGCTCCCGGGGCCTGCTGCCCGTGCCGCGCGGCGAGCGCGCCGACGGCGGCACCCGCGGCGATGACGAGGACGGCGGCGACACCCAGCCAGAGGGCCGCGTCCCCGTTGGCGTACCAACTGCCCGCGCAGGCCCCGGTGATCGCCGCGAGCAGCACACTCGCCGTCACCGCCGCCCAGACCCGGCTCCGTTCGCCCCATCCCCAGCCGCGGACGTCGAGGGGGGCGGCCACCGCGTCGGCGAGGTCCCGTGTGGCGGGCTCCGGCCGGCCTGCGACGTCATCCGGCTTCAGCAACTGGCCGTCGTAGCCCCGCGCCATGGCCCCTCGCCCCTCCCGTTGTGCATCGCCACACCTTACGGTCCCGTCGGCGCGCCGTGTCCACCACGCCGATAACGGGACAGGCACTGTGCCCCGCCCCGGCGCAACCGCCTTGACCTGCGGCGGGATGCTCCAAGCGAAGAGCGGAATGGGGCAAACCCCACCCCGGTCCCCCCAACTACCCCATGGCACCCCGGGCGGCCACCGGGCAGGCTGGGGCGCATGACGGAGAGTTCCCGCCCCAGCGCTGCCGAGGACGCCCTTGACGGCGCCACACCACCGCCGCCCAGAGCGCCGCTCAGCGGCGCGACGTGGCGGGAGATCGCCTATCTGCTGGCCAACTTCCCTTTGGGATGCGTGGCGTTCGCGGTGCTGATGGTGTGGGTGGTGGCGGGGATCGGGCTGTCCCTCATCGTGATCACGCTGCCGCTGCTGGCCACGGGGCTCCAGGCGTGCCGGCAATACGGGAGGCTGGAGCGGGGCCGGGCGCGGGTGTTGCTGGGGGTGCGGGTCGAGGAGCCGAGCCGGCTGCGGGCGCGGCACCCGGGGTTCCTGCCGTGGTTGTGGGCGAGTCTGAAGGATCCGGTCGCCTGGCGGCATGCGCTGTTCACGTTCATCCGGCTGCCGTGGTCCCTCCTCACGTTCCTGGTCGTCTTCGTCCTGCTCTTCCTGGGGTGGCCGGCGCTGCCCTGGGTGGCACGCTGGCTGACCAACGTGGACCGGGCGATGGTGCGCGGGCTCCTCTCGCCGTCCGACGAGCTGGAGCGGCGGATCGCCGAGCTGGAGACGGACCGGGTGACGGTCAGCGACACCGCGGCCGCCGATCTGCGGCGCATCGAACGGGATCTGCACGACGGCGCACAGGCCCGGCTGGTGGCGCTCGCCATGGGGCTCGGACTGGCGAAGGAGAAGCTGCTGGAGGGCCGGGCCGACGAGAGCGTGGCGGCGATGGTGGACGAGGCGCACGGCGAGGTGAAGCTGGCGCTCCAGGAGCTACGGGATCTGGCCCGGGGCATCCATCCGGCGATCCTCACCGACCGGGGGCTGGGGCCCGCGCTGACCTCGCTGGCCGGGCGCTGCACGGTGCCGGTCACGACGACCGTGGACCTGGCCGAGCGGCCCGCGCCCGCCATCGAGGGCATCGTCTACTTCACCGTCTCCGAGCTGCTGCAGAACATCTCCAAGCACAGTGCGGCGCGGCAGGCGTCCGTCGAGGTGTGGCGCGTCCAGGAGGGCGGGCCCGCAGGGGCCCCGGACAGGGATGGCCGTGGGCGGCGGGCGGGCGGACGGCTGCTGATCCAGGTGTCGGACAACGGGAAGGGCGGGGCGCGGCTGGACGGCGGCAGCGGGATGGCCGGGCTCGCCGAGCGGCTGGGGTCGGTGGACGGGCTGTTCGTGCTGGATTCGCCGGTGGGCGGACCCACGCGGGTGACGGCGGAACTGCCGTGGCGGGAGCGGACGGGGGACGGGGCCGGGGACGGGGGTGCCGGGGCCGGGGCCGCGCGTCGGCGCGGCGGGGCGAGGGCCTGAGGGCGCAACGGCCCCTCGGGGTAGGGCGGTTGCGGGTCCGCGCGGCGGTTCGGCACGGCGGTTCGGCACGGCCGCCGTGGTCGGCCGCTTGCGGTCGACCGCAGGTCCGGGGGTGGGGATAACCCCCGGCGAAGACTGCGAGAACCCTCATGGTGCGGGGGGCGCCGGTCGCGGACGCTGGTCATGGCGGAAAAGCCGCACCGAGCGGCGAAGCAGACAGCGGCGCCGACAGGGCATGGCCGCGCCCGGCAGAACGGACGACGAGACGATGGATACCGCATACGCACCGCGACTTCGCGGCTCCCGGGTGCCCGTGGGGCTGCGCGCCCCGTTCTCCGGGCGCACCTGGCGGGAGTTCCTCTACCTCTTCCTCAGCCTTCCGATGTCCGTCCTGATGTTCACGTACGCAATAACGCTGCTCGCGCTGGGCGCCGGTCTGCTGGTGACGTTCCTGGGCATCCCGGTGCTGGCGGGCGGGCTGGCCGGCAGCCGTGCGCTGGGCGGTCTGGAGCGGGCGCGGGCCCGTGCCCTGCTGGGGCTGGAGGTCGCCGATCCGGAGCCGCCCCGGGCCTCCAAGCCGGGCCTGATGGGGTGGGTCGGGGCCGTGCTGAAGAGCGGTGCGTCCTGGCGGCACGTCGTCTACTCCCTGCTGCACATGCCGTGGGCGATCTTTTCCCTCGTCTTCTCGCTGACGTTCTGGTCCGTCGGCTGGGTGCTGCTGACCTATCCGCTGTGGCGGTGGACGTTTCCCGCGTATCTCGACCAGCCCAGCGCCCTGATGTGGGATGACGGCTCCGGCCACGGCGTCTATCTCGACGCCCCGGCGGAGATCGGGTTGACCTGCGGGTTCGGGCTGCTGCTGGTCCTGGCCGGGCCGTGGGTGATCCACGGGCTGACGCAGGTCGACCGGGTCATGGTCCACGGCCTGCTGGGGCCCTCCCTGCTCGCCACCCGGGTGTCGCAGCTGGAGTCGGACCGTGGGGTGGTGGTGGACACCGCGGCGGCCGACCTGCGGCGCATCGAGCGCGATCTGCACGACGGTGCCCAGGCGCGACTGGTGGCCCTCGCCATGGACCTGGGTCTGGCCAAGGAGAAGCTGGCGGCGGACCCGGAGGCGGCGGCCAAGATGGTGGACGAGGCGCACGGCGAGGTGAAGACCGCACTCCAGGAGCTGCGTGACCTGGCCCGCGGCATCCATCCGGCGATCCTCACCGACCGGGGCCTCGGCCCGGCGCTGTCGGCACTGTCCGCGCGGTGCACGGTTCCGGTGACGGTGACCGTGGATCTGGACCGCCGGCCCGCCGCGGCGATCGAGGGCATCGCCTACTTCACCGCCTCCGAGCTGCTCCAGAACATCTCCAAGCACGCCCGGGCCACCAGCGCCACGCTCGACGTCTGGTGCACCGCCGACCGGCTCATGGTGCTGGTCGCGGACAACGGGCAGGGCGGTGCGCACACGGAGAGCGGCACCGGCCTGGCCGGCCTCGCCGAACGCCTCGCTGCCGTCGACGGCCTGCTGATAGTGGACTCCCCGACCGGCGGCCCGACCTGCATCACCGCCGAGCTGCCGTGGCGCGGATGACCACCGGACGACACTGAGCACGCCGCCGGGTCGGCACCGCCGGGGCCCAGCCCCACCCCCGCACCCGGCGCCCCTCGGACCCCTGTCTGCACCCCGGAACCCCCTCACCCGGCTCGCTTCCGTCCGGATGCTGGGATGCTGGGCTCCGGCAGGGGCGGGACGGGGTGACGCATGGGGGGATCTGAGCCGTGGAGGACAAGGTGCGGGTGGTCATCGCCGAGGATTCGGTGCTGCTCCGGGAGGGCCTGACCAGGCTGCTCACCGACCGGGGACACGAGGTCGTGGCCGGTGTGGGGGACGGCGAGGCGCTGATCAAGGTGATCGGGGAGCTGGCGGACGAGGGGGCGCTGCCGGATGTGGTGGTGGCGGACGTACGGATGCCGCCGACGCACACCGACGAAGGGGTGCGGGCCGCGATCCGGCTGCGCCGGGACCACCCGGGCCTCGGCGTGCTGGTCCTCTCGCAGTACGTCGAGGAGCAGTACGCCACGGAGCTGCTGGCCGGTTCGAGCCGGGGTATCGGCTATCTGCTCAAGGACCGGGTGGCCGAGGTGCGGGAGTTCGTCGACGCGGTGGTCCGGGTGGCCGGGGGCGGGACCGCACTGGACCCGGAGGTGGTCGCCCAGCTGCTGGGCCGCAGCCGTAAGCAGGATGTGCTGGACCGTTTGACCCCCCGGGAGCGGGAGGTGCTGGGGCTGATGGCCGAGGGCCGGACGAACTCCGCGGTCGCCCGGCAGCTGGTGGTCAGCGACGGTGCGGTCGAGAAACACGTCAGCAATATCTTTTCGAAACTGGGCCTGGCGCAGAGTGACGGGGATCACCGCAGAGTGCTTGCGGTGCTCACCTATCTCAACTCCTGAGGACCTGACACTCTGCCAGATGGGCTGTTCGAGGTGTTTTCCGCGCAGGACCAGGGCTTTGGACGTAGAACCAATGGAGGAGTCCGGAGCGTCATGAAGAACGGGGTCACGGGGGCGGTGATTTCATGACAAACCGCACCAGAGCGCTATCTCACATTGACGTCCATTATGCGATCGACCCAAGGAAGGTCACCCTTACCCACGTACGATGGTTATGGGACAACCGGTCGGTATGACAGGTCCCGAGCCCTGCCTCCGGCGGGGACGCCGCACCCCTCGAGGGAGGTCCGAAGCAGTGACCAGCCAGGTCAGTAGCCCAGCCGAGCAGACCGACGCAGCGCTTGTCGGGGAACAACGCGCGTCCGGCAACGGGGGCGATGGCAAAGAAGTCCGACGTCTGGACCGGGTGATCATCCGGTTCGCCGGTGACTCCGGTGACGGCATGCAGCTCACCGGCGACCGGTTCACCTCCGAGACGGCGTCATTCGGCAACGACCTGTCGACGCTGCCCAACTTCCCCGCCGAGATCCGGGCCCCTGCCGGGACCCTGCCGGGCGTCTCCAGCTTCCAGCTGCACTTCGCCGACCACGACATCCTCACGCCCGGTGACGCACCGAATGTGCTGGTCGCGATGAACCCCGCCGCGCTGAAGGCGAACCTCGCCGATGTCCCGCGGGGCGCGGACATCATCGTCAACACCGATGAGTTCACCAAGCGCCCGATGGCGAAGGTCGGCTACGCCACCAGCCCGCTGGAGGACGGCTCGCTGGAGGCCTACAACGTCCACCCGGTGCCGCTGACCACGCTGACGATCGAGGCGCTCAAGGAGTTCGGGCTCTCCCGCAAGGAGGCCGAGCGCAGCAAGAACATGTTCGCGCTGGGCCTGCTGTCGTGGATGTACCACCGGCCGACCGAGGGCACCGAGAAGTTCCTTCGGGCGAAGTTCGCCAAGAAGCCGGACATCGCGGAGGCGAACGTCACCGCGTTCCGGGCGGGCTGGAACTTCGGCGAGACGACGGAGGACTTCGCCGTCTCCTACGAGGTCGCACCGGCCACGAAGGACTTCCCCACCGGCACCTACCGCAATATCTCCGGGAATCTCGCGCTGTCCTACGGGCTGATCGCGGCGGGCCGGCAGGCGGATCTGCCGCTGTATCTGGGCTCGTACCCCATCACCCCGGCCTCCGACATCCTGCACGAGCTGTCCAAGCACAAGAACTTCGGTGTGCGGACGTTCCAGGCGGAGGACGAGATCGCCGGTATCGGCGCGGCGCTGGGCGCGGCCTTCGGCGGCGCGCTGGCGGTGACCACCACCTCCGGCCCCGGTGTGGCGCTGAAGTCGGAGACCATCGGTCTGGCGGTGTCCCTGGAGCTGCCGCTGCTGATCGTGGACATCCAGCGCGGCGGGCCCTCGACGGGACTGCCGACGAAGACCGAGCAGGCCGACCTGCTCCAGGCGATGTACGGCCGCAACGGCGAGGCGCCGGTGCCGATCGTGGCGCCGAAGACGCCCGCCGACTGCTTCGACGCGGCGCTGGACGCGGCCCGTATCGCGCTCACCTACCGCACCCCCGTCTTCCTGCTCTCCGACGGCTATCTGGCCAACGGCTCCGAGCCGTGGCGGATCCCCGACATCGAGGAACTCCCCGATCTGCGGGTCCAGTTCGCCTCCGGCACCAACCACCAGCTGGCGGACGGCACCGAGGTGTTCTGGCCGTACAAGCGCGATGAGCAGACGCTGGCCCGCCCCTGGGCCGTGCCGGGCACGCCGGGTCTTGAGCACCGCATCGGCGGCATCGAGAAGCAGGACGGCACCGGCAACATCTCCTACGACCCCGCCAACCACGACTTCATGGTGCGCACCCGCCAGGCGAAGGTGGACGGCGTCGAGGTGCCCGACCTCGAGGTCGACGACCCGGCCGACGAGAGCGGCCAGGGCGCCCGGACCCTCGCCCTGGGCTGGGGTTCGACGTACGGACCGATCACCGCGGCGGTCCGGCGCGTCCGGCGCGGGGGAGACCGCATCGCGCAGGCCCATCTGCGCCATCTCAACCCCTTCCCGCGGAATCTCGGCGAGGTCCTGGCGCGTTACGACAAGGTGATCGTGCCGGAGATGAACCTCGGACAGCTCGCCACTCTGCTGCGCGCCAAGTACCTCGTCGACGCGCACTCGCACACCCAGGTCAGCGGAATGCCGTTCAAGGCCGAGCAGCTCGCGGAGGTCTTTAAGGAGGCCATCAATGACTGAGGCGATCTCGGAGAGGCCCTCGCAGATCGAGGCGCTCTCCCTGGTGCCCAAGGCCGACGCCAAGCAGTCCATGAAGGACTTCAAGTCCGATCAGGAAGTGCGCTGGTGCCCCGGCTGCGGTGACTACGCCGTCCTCGCCGCCGTGCAGGGCTTCATGCCCGAACTCGGCCTGGCGAAGGAGAACATCGTCTTCGTCTCCGGCATCGGCTGCTCCTCCCGCTTCCCGTACTACATGAACACCTACGGGATGCACTCCATCCACGGCCGCGCCCCGGCCATCGCCACCGGCCTGGCCTCCTCGCGGCGCGATCTGTCCGTCTGGGTCGTCACGGGCGACGGCGATGCGCTGTCCATCGGCGGCAACCACCTCATCCACGCCCTGCGGCGCAACGTCAACCTCAAGATCCTGCTGTTCAACAACCGGATCTACGGTCTGACCAAGGGCCAGTACAGCCCCACCTCCGAGGTCGGCAAGATCACCAAGTCGACGCCGATGGGCTCGCTGGACGCGCCGTTCAACCCGGTCTCGCTGGCGCTCGGCGCCGAGGCGTCCTTCGTGGCCCGCACCGTCGACTCCGACCGCAAGCACCTCACCTCGGTACTGCGCGAGGCCGCCGCCCACCCCGGCACGGCCCTGGTGGAGATCTACCAGAACTGCAACATCTTCAACGACGGCGCCTTCGAGGTCCTCAAGGACAAGGAGCAGGCCGAGGAGGCGGTGATCCGGCTGGAGCACGGGCAGCCGATCCGCTTCGGCGCGCTGGCCCCCGACGGCTTCGGCTCCAAGGGCGTGGTCCGCGACCCGGCCACCGGCGACCTCAAGGTCATCGACGTCCGGGAGGAGGGCACGGGCGGGGTGCTGGTCCACGACGCCCACAACCCCTCGCCCACGACGGCCTTCGCGCTCTCCCGGCTCGCCGACGCCGACACCCTCCACCACACCCCCATCGGTGTGCTGCGCAGCGTCGACCGGCCGGTCTACGACACCCTGATGTCCGACCAGCTGGACGCCGCCATCGAGCAGAAGGGCAAGGGCGACCTCGCCGCCCTGCTGACCGGCAACGACACCTGGACGGTCGTCGGCTGACCGACCGGTGCCGACACGGGTGCCTCCGGGAGCGTCTTACGGCGCTCTTGGAGGCACCCGTTCGTTTTGGAGGCACCCGTTCGTTGTGGGCCGTGCTCGCGGCAGGCCGCCCCTTCGCTGCGCCGTGCCGGTGCCGCGCCGCCGGGCGATGCTGAAGAGGATCCCGTAGCAGCTCTCCGTATCCGTACATCCGTCATAGACGATCGTTTAGCGCAGGCGTACGGTCGGGTCCTCAGCCAGCGACGCCCACAGGGGGTACTCATGAGCTTCGTCGTCACCGGCGCCACCGGGGCACTCGGCCGGCTCGTCATCGAGGAACTGCTCCGGCGCACCACACCGGGCGAGATCACCGCCCTCGCCCGCGACCGGGCGAAGGCCGCCGGCCTCGCGGCCCGCGGGGTGGAGATCAAGACCGCGGACTACAGCCGCCCCGACACCCTCCAGGGCGCCTTCGCGGCCGGTGACCGGGTGCTGTTCATCTCCGGGAACGAGGCGGGACAGCGCCTCACCCAGCACCGCACCGTCATCGACGCCGCGCGGGAGGCGGGCGTCGGGCTGCTGGCGTACACCAGCGTGCTCGGCGGGCCGACGGCCACGTTCTCCATCGCCGAGGAGCACCTCGCCACCGAGCAGGCGCTGCTCGCGTCCGGGGTGCCGTACTGCCTGCTGCGCAACGGCTGGTACCACGAGAACTACACGGGCGCGCTCGCCACCACCCTCAGCACCGGCGCCGTCGTGGGCAGCGCGGACGGGGGCCGGGTGGCCACCGCCGCGCGCCGGGACTACGCCGAGGCGGCCGCCGTCGTGCTCACCGGCAGCGGCCACGAGAACACGGTCTACGAGCTGAGCGGCGACACCGCCTGGACGATGGCCGAGTACGCGGCCGAGGTCTCGCGGCAGACCGGCCGGCGCATCGCGTACCGCGATCTGCCGCCGGAGCAGTATGCGGCGCTGCTGGTGGAGGCGGGCGTACCGGCGCTGGGTGCCCGGCTGGTCGCCGACGCGGACGCCGGGATCGCCCGTGGCGAGCTGTCCGCGACGCCAGGCGAGCTGTCCCGGCTCATCGGCCGGCCGACCACCCCGATCGCCGAGGCGATCGCGGAGGCACTGAAGGGACTGGAGGGTCCGCACGGGCTGCCCACCTGAAGGGGGCCCACCGGAGCGCCGCCCCTGTGGACCGTCATGACCGTATGGCAAGACGGGCATGACAGGCGGTCCGGGCGGCGCTACGTTCACCAGGGCGTCACGGCACCACCAGGAGGGTCCCCTTGCAGCCTCGAAGCGATCAGCGCACCGGACTCGCCTACGGCATCGCCGCCTACACCATGTGGGGCCTGCTGCCGCTCTACTGGCGGCTGCTGGACGACGCCGCGCCGTCCGAGATCCTGGCCCACCGCATGGTGTGGTCGCTGCCCGTCGCGGTCGTCCTCCTGGCCGTGCTCCGCCGCTGGTCGTGGATCGGCCCGCTGCTGCGGCAGCCCCGGCCGCTCGGGCTGATCCTGCTCTGCACCCTGGTGATCTCGGCGAACTGGTTCCTCTACATCTGGGCGGTCAACTCCGGGCACGTCCTGGAGGCATCGCTCGGCTACTTCATCAATCCGCTGGTCAGCATCGCCTTCGGCGTCCTGGTGCTGCGCGAACGGCTGCGTCCGCTCCAGTGGGCAGCGGTGGGGACCGGCGCGCTGGCCGTCCTGGTGATGACCGTCGCCTACGGCCGGATGCCCTGGATCGCGCTCGCGCTGGCCTTCTCGTTCGCGACGTACGGCCTGGTCAAGAAGGGCATCAAGCTCGACGGGATCGAGGGCTTCAGCGCCGAGACGGCCCTCCAGCTGCTGCCCGCGCTGGGCTTTCTGGTCTTCCTCGGCCTGCGTGGCGAGGCCAGTTTCACCACCGGGGTGGGCCAGGCACTGCTGCTGTCGGCCTGCGGGGTCGCGACGGCGGTGCCGCTGATCTGCTTCGGCGCCTCGGCCGTGCGGCTGCCGCTGACGATGATCGGGATGCTCCAGTATCTGGCGCCGAGCTTCCAGTTCCTGCTGGGGCTCACGGTCTTCCACGAGACGATGCCGCCGGAGCGCTGGGCCGGGTTCGCGCTGGTGTGGCTGGCGCTGGCGGTGCTGACCTGGGACGCACTGCGGACCGCGGGGCGGGCGCGGGCGGCGCTGGCCGAGGCCGCGGCCCAGGCGGCCTCGGCGGCACCTCCCCCGGAAGCGGCCGCGGACGCGACCCCGGCCGCCGCGGCGGCGCCGCACACCACGGAACAGCCGGGGACGCCGCGGCCGCCCGGCCTCACGCAGTGATGTCCCGGGTGGTGAAGCGCGCCCAGGCCGCCGAGCCGAACACCACGGCATACAGCGCCTGGAGGCCGAGGTTCTTCTCCAGCTGGTCCCAGTAGACGGGGTCGCGGAGCAGGTCCGCGAAGGACAGCCAGTAGTGCGGGAAGAGGTAGGGCTGGAGGGCGTGCAGCTGCGGGAGCGAGTCCAGTATCTGCACGGTGATCAGCAGGCCGACCGTGGTCGCCATGGCCGCGATACCGCTGGTGGTGAGCGTCGAGACGAACAGGCCGATGGCGGCCACCCCGGCCAGGGACACCGCCACCGCGACCGCTATGGCCAGTGCCCGCAGCAGCCCCTCGCCGAAGGACACCGAGGTGCCCGAGAGCAGGGTGACCTCGCCCAGGGGGAAGAGCAGCGCGCCGGTCGCCAAGGCGGAGAGCGCCACGATCAGGGTGCTCACCAGGCAGAACGTCAGGGTCGTGGCGTATTTGACCAGCAGCAGACGGGTACGGCCCGCGGGGGCGACCAGGAGGTAGCGCAGCGTCCCGCCGTGCGCCTCGCCGGCGAGGGAGTCGCCCGCGATCACGCCGACGGACATCGGCAGGAAGAACGGCAGGGTCACCGCGAGCGAGGCGAAGACCAGGAAGAGGCCGTGGTGGGTGACCTGGGAAAGGAAGGCCGGGCCGCCCCCGCCGCCACCTCCACCACCATCCGGCCCGCCGTCGCCGGTCTCGATCCGCACGGCGACACCGACCAGGACCGGTACGCCCGCGAGCACCGCCAGCAGCGCGAGGGTGCGCCAGCGCCGGAAGGTCATGGCGATCTCGCTGCGCAGCAGCCCCAGCGACCACAGCGGCCGTGGCGCCCGCGCCACCGCCTCAGCCCGCGACATCGAAGCCCTCCCCGGTCAGCGCCACGAAGACATCCTCCAGGGAGGGGCGCGCCGTGCCGAAGCCGCGGACCCGCACACCGGCGTGCACCAGCGCGGCATTGAGCTCCGCGACCTCCCGTGGTGCCCCGTCCTTCGCCCCGCCCAGGGGGGCGTCCGGGGGCGGGAGTTCGCCCGTCACCCGGTCACCGGTGACCTCCACACCGGTCACCCCGCACTCCGTCAGCACCCGGGCTGCCTCCGCGGTGTCGGGCGTGGTGACCGTGAGTCCGGCGGGGCCGTGCGGGCCGAGGACCGTGGCGGAGAGGTCGGCGACCGTGCCCTGGGTGAGCAGCCGGCCGCGGGCCATCACCGCGGCATGGGTGCAGACCTGCTCGATCTCGTCGAGGAGGTGCGAGGAGAGAAAGACGGTCGTACCGTCCGCGGCCAGTTCGCGGACCAGGGCCCGGATCTCCCGCATGCCCTGGGGGTCCAGACCGTTGGTGGGCTCGTCGAGCACCAGCAGCTCACGGGGCTGGAGCAGGGCCGCGGCCAGACCGAGGCGCTGCTTCATACCGAGTGAGTAGGCGCGCGCCTTCTTGCCGGCCGCCGCGGCCAGACCCACCCGCTCCAGCGCCCGGCCGACCCTTGCCTCGCGGGTCCGGGGATCGGCGGCCGGGTCGGCGGCGTCGAACCGGCGGAGGTTGTCCCGCCCGCTGAGGAAGCCGTAGAGCGCCGGGCCCTCGATGAGCGCACCGACCCGGGGCAGCACCCGGCGGCCCGCGGCGGGCATCGGCTGCCCGAGCACCCGGGCGCGGCCGGCGGTCGGCTCGATCAGGCCCATCAGCATGCGGATGGTCGTGGTCTTGCCGCAGCCGTTGGGGCCGAGGAAGCCGAAGACGCTGCCGCGCGGTACGGCCAGATCGAGGCCGTCGACGGCGAGCCGCCCGCCGCCGTACGCCTTGGTCAGCCCCTGGGTCTCGATCGCCCACTCCCCGGCGGGTGCGGGCATGGCCCCGGGCCCGTCGACGGGCCGGCGCATCCGGTCGGGCCCCGGAGCGGGCGGTGCCGGCATCGGTTCCCCCTGTCGTACGGAAGGCCCACGGGCGGTGGGGGGGGGGGGGGGGGGGGGGGGGGGGGGGGGGGGGGGGGGGGGGGGGGGGGGGGGGGGGGGGGGGGGGGGGGGGGGGGGGGGGGGGGGGG
>NZ_JBVHZH010000043.1:0-93156 GCF_055574515.1 Streptomyces sp. NPDC029466 | reverse complement strand
GGCCGGACGAACTCCCACTCGGCATCCGACAGTTCATGGCGACGTATCACCCGACCATGATCCACCACCCGAGATCATTTGAAGACACTGCCTAGAGGTCAAACACAGTCCTATGGGTCGCGTCGCTTCTTCCCCTACTCACACCGGTGTTAGCCGGTTGTTAGCGGAGCGGCAGCTTCTCGATAGTGGCCCGGACCAGAGTGGGTGACGTACCGAGGAGACAACGACACCGACTGCCCCCAGGGGCCTGCAATGATTTCCAGCACCACTGCCCGCACCGCCCGTCGCCGCACCCTGCGCATTGCCGCCGCGGCCTTGACCGCAGCCGCCGGCCTCGGCCTGGCGGTGCGTCCGCCCGTCGGCAGCGGACGAGCCGCTCGACCCCGTCTGGCGCCCCACGACGGCGCCGTGGTCCCCGGCGGCACCGGACGGCGGGTATGCCGCGGATGAGCGGCTTGCGGGCGAGGCTGTCGTGCGTGTTCGCGCCGGACACGGCGACGGCGAGCGGGATTCTCTGGGCATCGGACAGCACGTGCGGCTTGCTGCCCTTCTTGCTTGCCGCGATTGACCGGGTTCGGCCCGGTCAGCGATCCCCCCTTTTGGCGCGAACGGAGGCCGCGTCGACGCTCGCCGAGGTCCAGTCCACCTGGCCCCGGGCCCCGAGTTCGTCCAGCACCGCCCGGTGCAGCTGACGCCACAGGCCGGCCTCGGTCCATACCGTGAAGCGGCGATGCGCGGTGGCGGTGCGACGTGCCGAACGTCGGCGGCAGATGCCGCCAGGCACAGCCGCTGGTCAGCGCGTACACCACTGCCGTGAACACGGCCCGCTCGTCACACGGAGCGGTCCCACAACCTTGCGGACGAGCAGCGGACGACGGCAGCAACGGGGCGGCCGGCTCCCAGAGTTCATCAGGAACCAGACACTCATCAGGAACCAGACACTTCGATAGATCAGCACCCACGACCGGCGTCAGCCGCGCGAACATCACGTCACGTGAGACAACCTCTAAGCCTTGCTTGGTGCGGCCGACCTGGCGGCCTGCTCGATCTTGGCGCAGTGGGCTGCACGGGCTGCCTCGTCGATCCGCTTCTCGTGTTCGGCGCGCAACCCGGTCCGGCCGTCGAGGCCTTCGCGCAGGATATCGGCGTGCCCGGCATGCCGGACGGACTCGCCGAGGACATGGACCATGACAGACACCCCCACACCCGCAGCCCCGCAGCCCCGCAGACCCGCACACCCGCAGACCCGCAGACCCGCACCGACAAGACCTGGCCCGGCAGACCCACGCCGGCGCGCTCTCACGGCGCAGGTGCCTTCTGGCGGCTGCCTAGCTGCTGCCGGCCCCGCGTCGCAGTTGCGCCGAAAGGTGGTGTTGCAGCGGCTGACCGACCGCCGCGAGATCGTGGACAAAGGTGAGCGTGCCCTCGTCGGTCAGGGTGTAGCGGCGGCGGGTGGCGGTGACCTCCTTGGCTGTGGGGGCGAGAGCCACCTCATGGGTGGTGAGGTCGACCACTCCATCGCCTGCACGGCCGACCGAGATCTCCGCGATGCCGGTGGGCTGGGTGATCAATGCTTCCACCCGCCCATCGGGCTGTAGCCGCCACCAGCCGCTCTCCCGGGCCGACGGCCGCAGCGGGGTGTCGTCCGCATCGAGCAGCCAGGAGCGCGCCTCGTAGTGGAGGAAGGGACGCCCGTCATGGCTGAAGGTGACCTCCTGCGCGTACACGAACTCCTCGGCCAGTGTGGGGTACCCGCCACGGCCCCGCCCGTGCCAAGTGCCCAGGAGCCCGATCACCGGCGCGAGCAGTGCGTGCGGCGCAGGTGCTTCGTCCGGTCGCAAGGCGTCGGGATACGGGTGCTTCGGGGCGTGGTCGAACATGATGTGCGCTCCTGGGTAGAGGCGGGTGCCGGGTGGCAGCCTAGGCCGTCGAGCCACCGACGCCGGGCAGCGGAGGGCGCGCCGCCCGGTGACTGCCGTACGGGCACGGTGGAGCCGGTGCCGCCGCATTCTCCGTACGCGCTCCCGGGGCAAGGGGGCAAGGAGGCCGGCTGAACAAGTGGCTCTCTCGCGTCAACCCGCCTCGATATCAGAGGTGTTGGTGAAGCACTGACCTCGCCTCCTTGTTACGGCGATGGCGCTGCCCGTGGCGTATCCGACGACCGCATAGCGGCTACCAGGGCAGGGCCGGCTCAACACTTCCCGACGGCCGCGTCTCAGCTACGCTCCCCCTCTTCCCCCCCGAGAGGCGCCCGACCACCCTACGGTCCCTCGTTGACGGCCGCCCGCTCCACCGCGCCGTCCTCGACGTGCCACCTCTTGAGGATCTTCGCGTATGCGCCGTTCCTGATGAGGCGGTCGAGAGCTTCCCGTACGGCATCGCGCAGGGCTGTGTTGGTCTTGGCGACCGCTACACCGTAGAGAAGGGGTTCGAACTGCTCACCGCTGAGTTCGAGGGCGGTGCCGCCTGCGCGGGTCGCGGCGGTGTGGGCCGCGACCGGGTAGTCGTCGAGGCAGGCCGTGGACCGACCCTTGGCGACATCGTCGTAGACCTCCGCCGGTGAGTCGAACTCCCGGATCTTCAACTTCTCGGGGACCTGCCTGTTCAGCTGGTCCAGGAGGTCACGGGCGGCCGTGCCACGCTGGACGGCGACCTTCCTGCCGGACAGGTCTGCGGGGGCCTTGACACCCTCCGGGTTGCCCTTGCGGACAACGAGCACCAGTCCGGCCTTGAAATAGTCGACCAGGTCGACGCCGCTGCCGGTCTTCGTGCCGTCCGTGCGCCCCTCCTGACGGCCCTTGGTGTCGGCCATCGCCGACATGACCAGGTCGAAGCGGTTCACGTGCAGACCGGTGAGGAGGGTGTCGAAAGCGGCGTTCACGAACTTGACGCGCAGGCCCAGTTCACGGCCGAGGGCGTTCGCGAGGTCGACGTCGAGACCGGCGGGCTCGCCGCCCCGGACGAACTCCATGGGCGGGTAGGCGATGTCCGAGCCGATGGTGACGATGCCTTTGTCGCGTATCTCCTTCGGCAACCGACCGGAGGGGGTCCCGATGGCAGAAGGGTTCCCGCCCGGATTGCCGCCGCCGGACGGATTCCTGCTGCCGCCGGGCTTGCCCCCGGCGCCCGTGCTGCCGCCGTCCCCGCTGTCCGGCTGAAGCACCCAGGCCAGTGCCCCGCCACCGACTCCGACCCCGACGACGGACAGCGCGGCGAGCACCCGGCGCCGGCTCGGCCCCGGGGACGCGGGCCGGCCAGGGGACACGGTCTGCCCAGGCGAGAGCGGAAGCTGGTCCGGGGGGACGGCGTGCGGCCCCGGTGACGGAGCGGGGCCGTGGCGCTCCTGCGACGGAGTGGCGAGGGCTGGGCCATACCCGTCCGGAGACGAAGTGGCGGGGGCTGGACCGTACTGGCCCGGGGACGGAGTGGCGGGCTGCGGAGGCATGGGAGCGCCCGCGGGTGGCGGCGCGTCGTACGACGGCGGGGGCGGTGCGCCGTCCGCCGTCGTACGGGTCGGCAGTTGGTCGTCGGGGACGTCGGCGGGCCCCCCGGCCGGGGGCCGCAGCGTGAACATGTCCGGGGACCTGGGGTCACTGAGCTGCGCGGACAGGCGGCGCAGCTGTACGGCGACGAGCTCCGGCAGCCAGTCGCCGTAAGGGCCCGGTGCGCCCACCCACGCCATGAGAGCGGGCAGAGCGGGCCGCCGCGCCGGATCCTTCGCCAGGCAGGCCGACGCCAAGTCCCGTATCTCATCGGTGAGTTCGTCGAGCCGTGGCTCCTCGTGCACGGTGCGGTACATGAGGACCTGCGGATCGGCGTTCCCGTAGGGGCCACCACCCGTCGCCGCGTACACGATCACCCCGCCCAGCGCGAACACGTCCGCCGCGCCCGTGACCTTGGGACCGGTCATGACGAGTTGCTCGGGCGCCATGAACCCCGGGGTGCCCAGGGCGGTGCCGGTCGTCGTCAGGGCAGTGTCCGCGGCGGAGTGCGCGATGCCGAAGTCGATCACGCGCGGGCCCTCGGCGGTGAGCAGGATGTTCGACGGCTTGAGGTCGCGGTGCACCAGCCCGTGCGCGTGCACCGCTGTGAGGGCGTGCAGCAGGCCGGCCGTCAGCAGCCGCACCGCGTGCTCGGGAAGCGGCCCGCAGTCGTGCACGGCATCGGTGAGCGAGACACCCGGCACGTACTCGGTCGCCATCCAGGGCACGTCGTCGTGCGGCGCGGCGTCGACCACCGGTGCCACGAACGGTCCGCCCACCTGCTGGGCTGCGGATACCTCACGGGCGAAACGCGCACGGAAGCCCCGGTCGTCGGCGAGTTCGGAGCGCGCGGTCTTCACCGCCACCGGCCGCCCGTCCGGCGCGCGGCCGAGATAGACCCGTCCCATACCGCCGCCACCGAGCAGCCCGATGATCCGGAACGGACCGATCTGCTGCGGATCGTGCTTCGCCAGCGGTCGCACCATACCCCCACCCGTGCCAGCAGTTGTCCGACACCATTCTGCACGGCCCCGAATGCTCCGGCGGAGGCTATTCGGCGGTGGGTGCCGACGGTGCTGTGGTCCTGCGGCGGTCCCTCGCCCGGGCACGGTTCGACCGGTCGGCGGCAAGGGCCCGGGGCTGCTCCAAGGGCCACCCCGGGAACGGGGCGTTGCGGACGCTACCGTCCGGTGTAGGTGAACTCGTCGGCCGGGCTGGTGGGAGAGGTCGCCTTGCCGACCGTCACGGTGATGTTCACCGTCTGGTGGACGTCGAGCTGATCGGGCGCGGTTGCGGTGATCTCGTTGGTGGAGATGAACCTGACCGAACCGGCTGCCTTGTCCTTGAAGTGCACGGTGGCGCCGTTGGCGAAGCCCGAGCCGCCGATGGTGACCGCAGTGCCGACCTTTCCGCTCGTCGGGCTGACCGCACTGACGTGAGCGTGAGGTTCGGGGAGGGTGAGGAGGCGAGCGAGCGGGCGGACCACCCGTTTGAACGCATCCATCGCCCCCTTGGAAACGTAGACGGGCTTCGGCGCACGTCCCATCGCAACGAGCCGCCGACCAGGCCGTGGACACCCCATGGCTGGGCCGACGCTGCGGCGCAGCCCCCGCCGCACCCCGCACCCCGCGGCCTCTCCCCGACCTACCAGTGAGCAGACTGCCAGCTGATCACAGATAGTCACCGATCAAGGGTTCCGACGCCAGCACTCAACCGCCTTTTAACCTCTGGGTCTTGGGGATGACGTGCTCGATCATGGGTGGATGACTGCCTTCTACCATGTGTGCTTCGTGGTCCCCGACCTCGAGCAGGCGATGCAGGACTTTCAGCGTGCGGCCGGGGTTGAGTGGAGTGATCCCGTGTCCGACCGGCTTGGTGAGTGGGACTACCGCATCATCTTCACCACAGGCGGGCCGCCCTTCATCGAGCTCATTGAAGGGCCATCAGACAGCCCTTGGGATGCGTCCAAGGGAGCCAGGTTCGATCACATCGGCTTCTGGACCAGCGATGTGCGTCAAAGGTCCCAGCGTCTGGAAGAAGAGGGCATGCCCATGGACTTCTCCGGCTGCCCGTATGGTCGGCCCTTCGCCTATCACCAGATGGACAGCATCGGCGCACGGGTCGAACTCGTTGACGTCAGCAGGCAAGCCGACTTCCTCAGCAGGTGGAATCCGGGCGGGGAGCCGATGCCCGCCATCGACGAGCCATACAGAAGCTGACCTCTCGTCGCGCGGACTCCCCGGGACGCAGCGATGCGCCGCAGGCACGGGCCTGCGGCGCACCGTGTCGCCGGTGAGCGGCACAGCTCACCGGCCGTCGCGCATGGACGCTCCCCCTCTTCCCTGACACCGAATGCGTCAGCGCCGCTCTTGCAGCAACGACCTCATCTGACCGCGGTCGCCAAGAACCGCGTCCACGGCGGCGATCCGACCGTTGAGCAGGTGTTCAACGGCGGCTACATCGAGGCGACCGCCTCCCCGAAGACCGACCTGGATCTGCCCGGTCGCTGGGTGGACTGGGAAAACCGCGTCCCCGCCCCGTCCTGGATCTCCATCGCCTGGCGCGAGCAGGACGACCGGCTCCACTCCGGCGCCCGCGCCGCGCTGAGGCGGCTGCTGAAGGACGCGCACACCGAGCCGTATAGCGGGGAGGAAGTCGACTGGCTGTCCTGGCGGACCTACGCCGCATCCCTCGCCGACCCGCAGCTGACCATGGCGGGGATCAACCCGGATCCGTGGGCCATCGGCCCCTCCACGCCCACCACGGCCGCCGTCGTCCAGCAGAACGGCACCATCGTCGCCGACGGCCCGACTTCCCGTCCCTGTCCGTACTGCGCGACTGGCTCACCGCCTGGGAGGACGTCTGCCGCCCGGCCCCTGAGACGTACACGCCCACCCTCGCAAGCCACGACGAGCCCGGCTTCACCGGCTGGAACCTTCGCCTGGCTCTCTAAGGGCTTGGGAGGAGATATGCCCGAAGGGCCCCCGCGGGGGCCCTTCGGGTAGAGGCGAGAGTGCTGCTGACCGGAGAAGGCGGGCGCGAGCGGGCGCTACTGCCTCTCGATCATTCGGCGGGCTGCGGTCAGTGCACCGTCGGTGCGCACCCGCCCTGCCAGAGTGTGTGCGGTCTCGACCACCTGAGGGGCGAGGGCTCGGCCCAGCGCTGCAGCGAGAGAGTCGGCCGTCGGGTCGCTGACCGCGTGGGCGCTGCCGATTCCGAGCTGGTCGACGCGGCGGGCGAAGTAGAACTGATCGAACATCTGCGGGACGATCACTTGGGGCGCCCCGGCTGCGGCGGCCGTCGTGGTCGTGCCCGCCCCACCATGGTGCACGACTGCGGCGACCCGCTGGAACAGCACTTGCTGGTTCACGTCTCCGATCGCCAGGCAGTCGGGCGCGGCTTCGTCGAGAGAAAGCTCGGCCCAGCCGCGGGCGAGGATCGCGCGGCGGCCGAGTGCGCGGGCGGCTGCAATCATCCTCCGGGCGATGCCCTTGGGGGCGCGTACACTGCCGAATCCGAAGTAGATCGGTGGCTCGCCAGCGTCGAGGAACTGTTCCAGCTCCGGCGAGAGCGGCCGGTGATCCGTCAGCGTCCACGCCCCGGTCTGGAACACGTTCAGCTCCGAGGGCTCGGGCCACGGTGCCAGGGTCGGATCGGCGGCCAGCCACGGGGTGTCGGTGAAGATATGACGGCTTACATCGCTCGCCGGGGCGAGCCCAACAGCCTCTCGCTGTGCGTTGAGTGCCGCGCTCCACATGGCATTCCAGCGCTGTGCGTCCCGGTCCCACAGGGTCTGGTTGTCGACGGGGCTGTCCGCCGGCTCTTCTCCCAGCAATCCGAACACGGGCGGCGCGTGGTGCGGCGAGGGCAACGTGATCGGTGCGAACGCGGCGTACACGTATCCGATACCTCGCTGCTCGGCCACCGAGTGTGCGGCGACCGCCAGGGCACCGCCTCCCACGATCATCCCGCATCCCTCGGCGGCCGAACCCACCGCCGCGAACTGATCCGCAACCGTGCCCTCGATCATCTGCCGCCGCTGCTCGGGTGTTGGCACTGCTCCTGCCGGCCGCTTGGCTGTGGCGTGCAATTCCGGGCCAACCGGGACGTAGGTGATCCCCAGCGACTTGGCCCACTCCTGGAAATCAGGAGGTGCGCACACCACGGCCTCCTGTCCCAATTCCTTCAGCTGCACAGCCAGAGCGATCACCGGCTGGACCTCTCCGCGCGATCCGATAGTGGACAACAGCACCCGCATGTTCACTCCCATACTCTTGCCGCGCCTCGTGACGCGGAGGGAATCTTCGCCCGATATGGGGGGCTTGCGGCAAGATCCCCCATGCGATATACCGTTAAACGGGAGATGGAAGTTAGGGTGACTTGCCCGCCTCGGGTCCCAAACGGCGATGCCGAGTGCAGCAAGCGGTCCCATCCGCTCCCGGCGGCATGAATTGCCGGCCTGCTCGCAGAACTGCGGTATCTGCGGCTCGACCTGCTCCCACGGCAGCAGCATCGTTCCAGTCACCGAAGTCCTCCGCGGCCGATCACGGCGATGCCGAAAAATGACGAGCGACCGTCTCGCGGCAGCGAAGAGTGCCGGCCCCGTCCGTGAGATCGAACCTGCATAGGTACTTCAAGCCATCGCAAAACCAAGCCGGGCTGCCGGCTCTGCCGTCGACCTCCCGGAGGTAGATGCGAAATAGATCGGTCTCCGGGTCGGGCTCGCACCAGCAAGATTCGAAGTTGACAACTCTAGATGACGCTCGGCCACTACTGGAGCGCCGCCCTCCATGCCGCGCACCAAGCCGGCGACGGCGACCGCGGAGCAGGTGTCCTTTCTGATTTGGCGTACCAGAGCATCTGACTCGGCCAGGCGGGCACCGCCATCGACGTCCTGGAGCATGCTCTGTCCCGTACCCAGGACGCCACTGCCCGCTCGCTGCTCCACCTGCGCAAGGCCCGGGCCTTGGCCACGAACGGCGTTGCCCGCCCCCTGCCGCCGCGACCTCGACGCCGCAGAACACGCCCTCGACTCCGCCACCACCGCACCCCCGCATGGTGCTCCTGGATGAGCCCAGCAGTTATGCGGTCTGTCAACCTGTTCCACCCCGAGAGTGTCTCAAGGCTTCGCTGCTGCCTGGCTGCATGACGACGAGTCGTGGGCCAGGCAGCAGCGCGCGGTTGTCAGGGCCGCGTGGCGACGATGGCTTCGGTGCGCACGACTTTGAACCGCTCCGGGTCTGATGGAGGCTCCGGACTGTCCCGAGTTGGGTGGCCAACTCGGCCTCCAGCTCGGCGATACGCTTGCGGGCCGCGGCCAGTTCGCACAGGTCGCTGCTGTTCGTACCGGGCAACTGCCCTGTATCGATGAGGCGTTGGCGACGCCAGACATAGATCGTCTGGTCGCTGATACCGAGGAGCTGGGCAACCTCGGCGACCTACCTTCCGGATGCGGCGGAACTCGGGCGGATAACTACGGGGGCATCACGGCCTCCGAAGGCTGCTGGATCGTCAATTGCCCAGCTACCCGACTCCATTAGAACCGGGGCATACCACTCCAAGATCCAGCGCCGCTGTTTGTTGTACACACCCTGCAATGGATTACGCCGCCACAGACCCTGGGAAGGGAGTTCGGGTACATCAATCCTCCGACACAGTGCCGCTTTGGCTACGCGGCTCTACGTCTTTGAGCATCCATCTGCAGAAGCCGCCGAGGCCGATGGTGGCGATCACGATCAGGAAGCCGGCGGTCAGTGTGGGGTCGGCGAAAGCGAGCCAGGGGACCTGGGTGGTCAGTGCGTTCGCGGCTTCCACGGATCCAGCGCCCACCAGGGCCGGGGCGGACAGCATCCGCGCTTGGCCGCCGGCGCTCCGAACGGACTCGTCGATCTTGCTGCTGGTCTCGGAATCCCCGCACAGGTAGCTGCGTGCGGACGCCCCCAGGCAACGGAAGAAGCCCCGCTCGTGGTGCAGCGTCTGAGCCAACGCTCGCACCGTTGTGCTGGGAATCTGGTCCGGCATGGTGTCGGGTGAGATGCCCAGATAGAGGCGCAGCTCAGGCAACTCCACGGCGAGGACTTGGAGCACCTTGTACTGCCACAGCGCCTGCTTCGCCTCGTCGGCGAAGGTGCGTTCGTCGAGATCCCACACTCGCCGCGCCCCGGTCCCGGTGCGGTCGGCTCGGGTGAGGGGCCTTGAGTGCGCGAAGGGCTCCTTCACGATGATCCCGAGGAGTCGGCCGACCCGCCACAGGCGTTCTTCCTCACTCCGTTGAGGATCTGTCAGGACATCTTCGAGCGTAGCCTTGTACTCGGCGACGGCGAGTTCATTGAGCTGGGTTACCGCATGGGAGAGTTCCTCTGCCCGCATGGGTCCTCACCAACTTCGGTAGTTGCCTGCCACTGCCGGGTGTGCGGCCGACTCGGGGTCCGGTGGGCGCGGGAGTCCGGGCGGCCGGAGGTGGCAGGTGCGGTCCCGTTCGACGGTTTTGCCGCCGTCGCGTCGCACCCACTGGGCAGGGAGCATCCGGGCCGCGCCGGCCAGCGCCCGCTTCGACGCGCACGGTTCTCGGCGCCTGCCGGGCCTCTCCACTTCCACCGTCACGCCGCTGGCGGCGTGCTGCAACCGAGGGCCGATTACCCGCCTCCAGCCGCCTGCATCAGGGAGTGGATCGCCGAGACCGGCGAGGTTCCGACCGTGCGCGAGATCGGCGCACGCGTCGGACTGAGCAGCGCGTCCTCCTGCCGGTGACCTCCGGGGTGTGCCGGGTCAGGAACGGTGTCACTGCCGCCTGGAGCACCGCGGCCGCGAGCGAGGCGACCAGCGAGAGCGGCGGGAGCCCCCGCGGCGACAGGTACTTGCGTACGTGGACGAAGCTGACGGCATAGCGGAGCGCGGCGCCGAGGCAGGCGGGCTGCCCGCCGACCGAGCCGCCCGCGTCCCCCCACGGTGCGATCACCCGCACCGCGCCGCCGAACCCGGCGAAGAGCCCCAGGGTCCTGCGCCAGGTCGCCCGCTCGGTGGGCAGGGCCACGGCGGCGAGGGCCGTGGTCAGCAGGGGCGTGCCGCCGATGAGGAGCCCGGCGATACCGGCGCCGGCCCGACCGCACAGGACGACCACTGGCCCGGTCGTCGTCTGCGGTTCTACCTGTTCGCGACCGCCGCTTCCCGGAGGACCCTGCCCGGTCCCGGCGCCGTCCCCAACGCCCGGTCGAGGTCGGCCCATAGGTCCTCCACGTCCTCCAACCCCACCGAGAGCCGCAGCAGCCGGTCGCTGACTCCCGCGCCGCGGCGGTCGTCGGCGTCCACGATGCGGTGGCTGATGGAGGCGGGGTGCTGGATGAGGGTGTCGACGCTGCCGAGGCTCACGGCCGGGGTGATCAGTCGGACGCCCGCGATCACGTCGTGGGGGTCGCCGGCTACCTCGAAGGCGACCATGGCGCCTCCGATGCGCGGGTAGTGGACGCGGGTGACGCGGGGGTCGGCGGCGAGCCGGCCGGCCAGCTCCGCCGCGTTCGAGGACGCGGCTCGGACCCGTACGGGCAGCGTCGACAGACCACGGAGCAGCAGATAGCCCGCGAGCGGATGCAGCACCCCGCCCGTGGCGAACCGCACCTGGCGTAGCCGCCCGGCGAACTCCTCGTCGCAGGCCACCACGCCGCCCATGACGTCTCCGTGGCCGCCCAGGTATTTGGTGGCGCTGTGCAGGACGAGACGGGCTCCCTGCTCGACGGGGCGTTGCAGCACGGGGGTGGCGAAGGTGTTGTCGGCGAGCAGCGGGACGGAACCGCAGGCGTGCGCGACGGCTCTCAGATCGAGTTCGGCGAGGGTCGGGTTGGCCGGGCTTTCGACCATCACCAGGCCGGTGTCGGGGCGCAGCGCGTCCGCGATGCCCGCCGGGTCGACCCAGGTCACCTCGGAGCCCAGCAGCCCTGCGGTGAGCAGGTGATCGCTGCATCCGTACAGCGGTCGCACGGCGACGACATGGCGCAGGTCCATCGCGCTGCGTACGAGCAGCACGGCGCTCAGCGCGGCCATCCCGGTGGCGAACGCAACCGCGCTCTCGGTGCCCTCAAGACGTGCGAGGGCGGTCTCGAAGCGGGCGACGGTCGGGTTGCCGAGGCGGCCGTAGACGGGCGGGCCCTCCGGTTCGGCACCGTCGTCCGCGAAGGCGTCTATCCGGGCGGCCTCGCCCCGGCTGTCGTACGAGGGGTAGGTCGTGGACAGGTCGATCGGCGGGGCGTGCACCCCCTGCCGCGCGAGGTCGTCCCGCCCGGCGTGCACCGCCTCGGTGGCGAGCGCCCGGGGTGCGGGCACGCCCGGGACACGACGACCGGTGCCGTCGGGAGATTGGCCGGTTCCCTGCGGGTCGGCCGGTACGTCATATGCGTCAAAGCTGCCGGAGTCCATGCCCAGGAGTCTGAACACCGAGCGGGGTCGGATGGCCGGATCCCGTGTTACGTTCGACACATGGCCGATTCTGTCGTACTTGATCCGGTGGATCTCCATCTGCTACGGCTGCTGCAGAACGACGCACGGATGACGTACCGCGATCTCGCCGCGCAGGTCGGTGTCGCGCCTTCGACCTGCCTGGACCGGGTGACCAGGCTGCGCCGCTCGGGAGTGATTCTCGGCCATCAGCTGCGGCTGGACCCGGCGAAGCTGGGCCGGGGCCTGGAGGCACTGCTGTCCGTGCAGGTCAGGCCGCATCGGCGGGAGTTGGTGGGGCCGTTCGTGGAGCGGATCCGGGCACTGCCGGAGTCCATTACGGTCTTCCATCTGACCGGGCCCGACGACTATCTCGTCCATGTCGCGGTCGCGGACATGGGGGATCTTCAGCGGCTGGTCCTCGACGGGTTCACCTCACGGCCCGAAGTGGCGCGCGTCGAGACCCGGTTGATCTTCCAGCAGTGGGACTGCGGCCCGCTGCTGCCACCCCTGCCCGACGGCGCTCCCGCCCCCACGACCACCGTCGGCCATCAGGCCCCCGGGAACCCCGGGGCCTGATGCGCATACCGGTCCAAGCCGGAGCCACCGCAGGTGACCGCCTTCTACATCGCCCACGCCCCCTCCCTGGCGCCAGGGAGGTCTGCCTGCCCGGAGTCGCCTTCAGCCCACCGGCTTGAGCGGCAGCGTCGCGCTGGTCCGGAATCCGCCCCCGGGCCGCGGGTCGGCGTCCAGGCGGCCGCCGACCCATACCGGACCGGCATCCACCAGTGCGTCGGCCGGCACATCGCCCGTCTGGAGGGCCAAAGCGCTCCTGACCGTACTCGCCCGCCGCGTCGATCACCTCGAACTCGCCGGACCTGCCCGACGCAGCCTCAACAACACGCCGGGGTACCTGGGAGTCACTGCCGCTGCGCGTGCGCATCGACGAAGACGCCGGCCACCCGGCGATGCCCGATTACTCGACGTGGCTGCGGTCTTCTTGCACACTGACCGCCACAGCCTGCGAGAAGTCCGCCCGGCACGCCGCCCGCCTGCCGCGTTCGGCCGCGTGACGGGCGGCCATCGATGATCGGAAGCAGCCAGGGCACCTTGGAGGATTCGCTCATGCGCAAGCAGCAGCAAACCGAGAAGGGCCGGATGCGGACGAAAGCCGTGGGAGCCGGACCGGACCACCAGGGGGCCCTGCTCCCCGACACCCCCGCGCAGGCCGGTCCGGTGACCCCGCGCCGCAGCTCCGAGGCGGGCACCGGGCCGGTGCTGGGCCGCGCCCTGCAGATCCTTGGCGCATTCAGCGCGAGCTGCCCGGAGATGACGTTGAGCGCGCTGTCCCGGCGGTCCGGGCTGCCGGTGTCGACTGTGCACCGGATGCTCGGCGAGCTCATCGCCTGGGGCGCCCTGGAGCGCGGCGACGACGGCTGCTACCGGGTCGGGCTGCGGCTGTGGGAGGTCGGCTCCCTCGCGCCGCGCGGTCAGGGCCTACGCGAACGAGCCCTGCCCTTCCTCGAGGACCTCTCCCAGATCACCCGCGAGAACGTCCAACTCGCCGTGCAGGAAGGCACCGAGGTGGTCTACGTCGAGCGCATCGCGGGGTCCGGCGCGGTACCCGTACTCAGCCGCGTCGGCGGACGCTTCGCTCTCACGGCCACCGGCGTCGGGCTGGTCTTGCTCGCGTACGCGCCCGTCGAGGTGCAGGAGAAGGTGCTCGCCGGCCCGTTCGAGCGCTTCACCGAGCGGACGCTCACCGATCCGCGTGAGCTGCGGTCCGTACTCGCCGAAGTCCGGGCGGGCGGCTACGCGGTCAGCGACCGCCAGGTCACCATGGACGCCCTGTCGGTCGCCGCCCCGGTGTACGCCAGCAGTGGCCAGGTGGCCGCCGCGGTCTCCTTGGTCGTGCGGCACGGCAGTGCCTCCCCGCACGCGCTGGCCCGGTTGGTTCGGACCAGCGCCCGTGCGATCTCCCGCGCCATGGCCGCCCCGCGCGGCTGAGCTGCGCGCGGGCGCACCTCGGACGGCGTCCGCCGCACAGCACGGCCGACGCCGCGCAGATGTTTCCCGGCATCCGGAAAGGCCGCTGGTCGCCGGCGCGGGCCGACCCCACGATGGTCCGCACCGGTCGACGCCCGGGCCATTGGCTCACCGGAGCGCATGTCTGGTGCGCGCAGGGTGTCGACGACCACCACGCAGTCGACAACGGAGCGCTGCCATGGTTCTGCCACCCTCTTCACCCCGTCCCGGGACCGTCCGGTGACCGGCCCCTCTCTGCGCGCCGCCCTCGACGAGGGGCCGATGAGCCGCTTCCAATGGGGCGCGATCGCGGTGTGCGTACTGCTCAACATGCTCGACGGCTTCGACGTACTCGTCATGGCCTTCACGGGAAAAGCCGTGTCGGCCGAGTGGGAACTCAGCTCTTCCGAGCCCCCTGTGCGTCGCCCCGTGGGCCGACCGGATCGGCCGCCGGCCGGTCACCCTCGGCTGCCTGGCGGTGGCCGCCATCGGGATGCTGCTCTCCTCGGTCAGCCAGTCACCCGTCCAGCTCGGAGCGCTCCGCGTGCTCACCGGAGTCGGCATCGGGGGCGTCCTGGCGGGCAGCAACGTCATCGCCGGCGAATACGCCTCCCGGCGCTGGCGCGGGCTCGCCGTCAGCCTCAACTCCACCGGCTACGCGGTCGGCGCCACCGTGGGCGGGCTGCTCGCGGTCGGCATGATCGGGCAGTTCGGCTGGCGCTCGGTCTTCCTGAGCGGCGACCTGGCCACCGCTGTCGCCGTCTCGCTGGCGTACTTCTGCCTGCCCGAGTCCGTGGACTTCCTGGTCTCGCGCAGGCCGAAGGGCGCCCTGGAGAGGATGAACGCCCTGGCCCGGCGGATGGGACAGCCGGCGCTGGACCGCCTGCCCGCACCCACTGCCACGCCCTCGGGAGTCGGGGCCGGGTTCCGCGAGTTGCTCTCGCCGGCGCTGCGCCGCCCGACGCTGCTGCTGTGGTCCGCCTTCTTCCTCGTCATGGCCGGCTTCTACTTCGTGACGAGCTGGACACCGACCCTTCTGTTCGAGGCCGGCTTGTCCAGCACCCAGGGCCTCACCGGGGGAACCCTGCTCAACGTCGGCGGCATCTTCGGTGCGGCCGCGCTCGGAGCGCTCGCCGCCCGCTTCACGCTCCGCTCCGTGCTCCTCGCCTACCTGATCGTCACGGCCGGGCTGCTGGCGGCCTTCATCGCCGCGACCTCCTCGCTCTCGGCGGCCTTCGTCCTCGGAGCGGTGATCGGCCTGTTCGTCAACGGCTGCGTGGCCGGGCTGTACGCGCTCACCCCCCTCGTCTACGGCGCGGGAATCCGGACGACTGGAGTCGGCAGCGCCCTCGCGATCGGCCGCGTCGGCGCGATCCTCGCCCCGGCCATCGCCGGCAGCCTGCTCGACGGCGGCTGGACGCCGCAGAACCTCTACCTCGCCGTCAGCGTGGTCTTCGTCGCCACCGCTGCCCTCCTCGCCCTGCTGCGCCCCGCCACCGCCGGACAGCCCGTGCCCGCCCCTGCGGCCCCGGCCGCAGGCAGTGCGCACTGAAACCACTACCCCCAGGAAGATTCCATGACTGCTTTTGTCCGCAACCAGTGGTACGTCGCCGCCTACGGCCGTGAGGTCGGGCGCGAGCTGCTCGGCCGCACCGTGCTGGGCGAACCGATCCTGCTGTATCGCACCCGGGACGGCCGAGCCGTGGCGATGTCCGACCGCTGCGTGCACCGCCGCTACCCGCTGTCGCAGGCGCCGAGCCGCCTGGACGGTGACCGTGTGGTGTGCGGCTACCACGGTTTCACCTACGGCACCGACGGCGGCTGCGTGTCCGTGCCCGGCCAGCAGCGCATCCCACGCACTGCGCGGTTGGACACCTATCCCGTCGTTGAGCGGGACTCCTTCGTGTGGGTCTGGATCGGTGACCGTGAGCCGTGCGACACGCTGCCGCCGCGGGCTCCATGGCTGGACTCGCCCGACTACACCGTCGTGTCCGGTATGGAACAGATCGACGGCGACTACGGCCTGCTCGTCGACAACCTCATGGACCTCTCCCACGAGACATACCTGCACGGCGGCTACATCGGAACCCCCGAGGTCGCCGAAACCCCCATCACGACCGAGGTCGATGACGCGGCCGGGATCGTCTGCGTCAGCCGGCACATGGACGACGCCGATTGCCCGCCCTTCTACGCCAAGTCCACCGGTATCGAGGGCCGCATCACCCGCTGGCAGGACATCGAGTACCACGCCCCGGGCCTGTATCTGCTCCACTCGCGTGTCGCCCCCGTCGGCGCGCCCGCCCCGGATGCCGACGGCAGCGACCCGCACGCCTTCCACGTGGAGGTCGTCTACGGCATCACCCCGTCCACGGAGAAGACCACCTACGACTTCTGGGCCGTGGCCCGGGACTTCGCGCTGGACGACCGGGACGTCACCGGCTTCCTGCGGCAGAACAACCACACGGTGGTCATGCAGGACGTCGTCGCCCTCAACGTGCTGCAGAAGTCCCTGGACACCGAGAGCCCCGGCTACCAGGAGCTGAGCATCAACATCGACACCGGCGGCCTCGCCGCCCGCCGCATTCTCGCGCGCCTGGCGCAGGCCGGTACCGAGCAGTCCGTGGCAGTCCGATGACCCCGCTCCACCCGGCGGTGCTCACGGGCGACGGCGTCTACCGCATCCACTGGGTGCTCGGCACCGACCGACTGCTGGCCGTCTGCCACTGCGGTGCCGAGCGGGAGTTCGAGAATCCGGTGCCGCTGTGGGACTGGCTGCTGGGCCACCCCGACGACCACCGCCCCGGCCCGGCCTCTCGGCCCGCTCCCGCCCCAGCTCCGCGTCCCCTGTCCGAGGCCCTCGTCTGAGGGCACTCCCGGCCCGGAAAGAGAACCACCATGACCACCACGACGCCTCCGCGCACCGAGGTCGAACTCGACCTGACACTGGCGCGCAAGGAGACCCTCGCCGACGGCGTCGTCCGGCTCACCCTGGCCCACCCCGCGGGCGGCCGGCTGCCCACATGGAGCCCCGGCGCACACATCGACCTGGCACTCGGTGCCGGCCTCGTCCGGCAGTACTCCCTGTGCGGCGACCCCGATGACACCTCCGCCCTCCAGGTGGCCGTGCTGCGCGAGGCGACCGGCCGCGGCGGCTCCCGCCACGTGCACGACTCGCTGACCGAGGGCGACACGATCCGGATCCGCGGCCCCCGCAACCACTTCCCTCTGGTCGACTCGCCCCGCTACCTGTTCATCGCAGGCGGCATCGGCATCACCCCGATCCTGCCGATGATCGCCGCCGTATCGCAACGGGGTGCCGACTGGCGGCTGGTGTACGGCGGGCGCAGCCACGCCACAATGGCCTTCGCCGGACAGCTCACCCGGGCCCACCCCGACCGGGTGGACCTGCGCCCCCAGGACGAGT
The DNA here is from genome assembly GCF_055574515.1 of Streptomyces sp. NPDC029466. Classification (NCBI taxonomy): domain Bacteria; kingdom Bacillati; phylum Actinomycetota; class Actinomycetes; order Kitasatosporales; family Streptomycetaceae; genus Streptomyces; species Streptomyces sp. NPDC029466. Next base: position 75,798 of record NZ_JBVHZH010000043.1, on the reverse strand, counting down.
GCGGCCTGATCGACTTCGACGCGCTGCTCGGGACTCCGCAACAGGACACGACGGTGTACTGCTGCGGCCCCGAGCCCCTGCTCAACGCGGTGGAGCAACGGTGTGTCCGCTGGCCGGAGGGTGCGCTGCACCTTGAGCGCTTCGTACCCAAGGTCCGGGAAGACGCCGCCCCGTCAACCTCGTTCGAGGTGGAACTGGCCCAGTCCGGCCTGACGCTGACCGTGCCGGCGGACCGTTCCGTCCTGGATGTCGTCGAGGAAGCCGGTGTCGCCGTCCTCTCCTCCTGCCAGGAGGGCACCTGCGGCACCTGCGAGACCACGGTCCTGGAAGGGACCGTGGACCACCGGGACTCGCTGCTCTCCCCTCAGGAGCAGGCCCGCCACGACACCATGATGATCTGCGTCTCGCGTGCCGCCTGCCCGCGCCTGGTCCTCGACCTGTGACCCGACCAGCGCTCCTGCGGCAAGACACCAGTCACCCCGCTCCCTCGATGCGCCCGGCGCGCTGAGCGCCGTCTGCGAGCGCCGATCCGCCGGCCGAATACCCGCTCCCCCGCCACCGCAACCGGAGGCCGCCCATGACCGCCAACCGTCGCACCTTCCTCGGCACCGCACTGGCCGCGGGCGCGCTGAGCGCCCTTCCCGGCACGGCAGCGGCAGCCACCGGCCCCGCCGGCCCGGTCCCGTCCACCGGCACCCATGTGATCACCCTCGGCACGCAGGCAGGCCCCACCATCCGCGGCCGCCGCAACGGCATCGCCACCGCGCTCGTCGTCGACGGCAGCCTTTACCTGTTCGACTGCGGGCTCGGCCTGACCCGCCAGATGAACAGCGCGGGTGTCGACATCAGCGGGCTGCGCGCGGTCTTCCTCACCCACCTGCACTCCGACCACGTCATCGAGGTCCCCAGCCTGCTGCTCTACAACTGGGGGCCTCCGGTGAAGGGCTTCACCAAGCCGTTCGAGATCCTCGGACCAGGATCCGCACACACCGTTCCGCACTCCGGCGCGGCGCCCGTCGGCAGTCCGCCGACACCCGGCACCCGCCAGATGGTCGACCGGATCATCGCCGCCTACGCGTACGACATCAACATCCGCGTCGCCGACGAGGGCCGGCCCCCGCTGACCGAACTGGTCACCTCGACCGACATCGCCCTGCCACCCGGCACCCTTGCCAGGGCGAACGGCACCCGGACCCCGGACATGGAGCCGTTCGAGGTGTACCGGGACGAGAAGGTCCGGGTCCTGGCCACGTTGGCGCACCACCCGCCAGTCTTCCCGTCCTTCGCCTTCCGCGTCGAGACTCCGCACGGCGCCGTCGTCCTCTCGGGAGATACCACCGAACATGACAATGTTGTGCGACTGGCCCGCGGGGCCCGGCTGCTGCTCCATGAGTGCGTGAACCTCGACTACTTCCGCGCCGGCGGATTCGACGCGGCGTTCATCAAGCACCAGGAGGAGAGCCACACCCCGCCTGATGGCGTCCGCCGTGTGGCGGCGGCAGCCGGGGTGGACCAACTCCTTCTGACGCATCTCGCCGGAGTCGCCACCGACGAGCAGTGGACCACCCCGGTACGTACCCGCTATGACGGACCGGTGGCCGTCGCCGACGACCTGCTGCGCACCACCCTCGGCTGACGGCTCGACACACCTGTCGCCTCCCGCAGGGCGTCGGTTGTGGCCCGGGAGACTTCACTGATCAACGGGACGGAGTTGCCGATGCAGGTGGTGCAGCCGTAGCCGACCAGGTCGAAGCCGAGCGCGTCCAAGTACGGAACCAGTCCTGCGCGTTCGAAGTAGTTCATGACGATCCTCAACCCCGGTGCAAGGCTGGTCTTCACCCAGGGTTTGGACCGCAGGCCGCGCTCGACGGCTTTCTTGGCCAGCAGCGCCGCGGCGACCATGACTTGTGGGTTGGAGGTGTTGGTACAGGAGGTGATCGCGGCGATCACCACCACGCCGTGCCCGATCTCTGCCTGGGTGCCCTCGGCCAGGGTGACCGGGGTGGGGCTCAGCGGGCCGGCAGGCTCTGCGGCGGGACCTGTGTCGAAGCAGGCCGGGCTGTCGCCCGGGCGGTTGCCGGTCACCGCCACGGGGTCGGAGGCGGGGAAGGACTCCGCGCCGCTCGCATCCACGCCGACCGGCGCCGGCTCGCACGTGACGTAGCCGCCCAGGACTGCACGGAAGGCACGCGGGGCATCGGCCAGATTGATGCGGTCCTGAGGGCGCTTGGGCCCGGCGATCGAGGGCACCACCGCCGAAAGATCCACCTCCAGAGTCTGCGAGTAGACGGGCTCGTGGCCGGGGTCGTGCCACAGTCCCTGCTCCTTCGCGTACGCCTCCACCAGGGAGATGTGTTCGCGGGCGCGGCCGGTGAGCCGCAGGTGGGACAGTGTCTCGTCATCAATGGGGAAGATCGCGCAGGTAGCGCCGTACTCGGGGCTCATGTTGCCGATGGTGGCCCGGTTGGCCAGCGGGACGTTGGCCACGCGGGGGCCGTAGAACTCCACGAAGGTGCCGACCACGCCGTGCGCGGGGAGCTTCTCGGCGATGGTGAGGACCAGGTCAGTGGCGGTGCTGCCCTCGGGCAGCGCACCGGTGAGTTTCACGCCGATGACGCGCGGGATGAGCATGCTGACCGGCAGGCCGAGCATCGCCGCTTCCGCCTCGATGCCGCCCACGCCCCAGCCGAGCACGCCCAGCCCGTTGACCATCGGGGTGTGCGAGTCGGTGCCCACCAGCGTGTCGGGGAAGGCGGTGCCGTCCTTCCCGAAGACCACGCGCGCAAGGTGTTCGAGGTTGACCTGGTGGCAGATACCGGTGCCGGGCGGCACGACCCGCAGGCCGGCGAAGGCGCTCTGCCCCCAGCGCAGGAACTGGTAGCGCTCGGCGTTGCGCTGGAACTCCCGCTCGACGTTGCGGTCGAATGCCGACGGGGTGCCGAAGTGGTCGGCGATCACCGGGTGGTCGATGACCAACTCGACCGGTCGTAGTGGGCTGATCCGCGTCGGGTCGCCGCCGAGCTCAGCCGTTGCCTCCCGCATCGCGACCAGGTCGACGAGGCACGGCACGCCGGTGAAGTCCTGCACCAGAACCCGCGCAGGGGTGAACTGGATCTCGGTCGCGGGCTCCGCGCGCGGGTCCCAGCCGGCCAGCGCGGTGACCTGCTCGGCGGTGACGGCGCGGCCGTCCTCGTTACGCAGCAGGTTCTCCAGCAGCACCTTCAGGCTGTACGGGAGTCGGGCGGTTCCCTCGAGCGCGTCAAGGCGGAGGACGGACCACGAGCTCCCCACCGCCGACAGCATCGCCTGAGCGCCAAAGGTGTTCAGTGACATGGCGGTGCATCTCTCTGTGAGTCCGGGGGGGCCGACTCTCGTCGGCTGTCCGGCCCTTCCGTGCCGCGCGGCCCCCGGGCGGGCCGCGCCGCACGGGGAGCGGAGCAGTTCGTGCGGGTGGACCCCGCACGGGCACCGGGCCCACCCGCAGTGACCCCGGGAATCCGCCTGAATCATCACCGTGCCCAGCGGCGCGCCGGGGAACCGGCCACCACTCCGCTTCGACGGGAACGGGAGGGCCAACTCAGCGGCCCGGGCGTTCCTCAGCCGGAGGTGGGGTGCGGCCAGTGCGCGAGGCCGCCGGGCGAGGGAGCGGAGTGCGTCGCTTCCGATGTGGATGGATGGGTTTCATAGCTTTCGCGCATGCCGCTCAGGTCGAAGAGCTTGAGTATTCGGCCGGAGACGGACGCGATACGCAGTGAGCCTTCGTGTTCACGGATGCGTTTGGTCATCGGCACGATCACGCCCAGCCCCATCGAATCCAGGAAGGTGACGAAGCCCAGGTCCAGGACGAAGTGGCGGTGTCCCTCATCGAGGAGCTTGATCACTGCCTCCCGGATCACGGGGGCGGTGTAGGCGTCCACCTCACCGTCGGTCTCGAGGACGGTCCAGCCGTTGAACGTCGTAGCTCACCATCATGCTCTCGTGCCGGATGATGTTCGTTCGCATGGCGATTCCTCTTCACGTCTGCGGACAGCGCGAGATGCCCGGCAGGGTGCGGCGGAGACGCCCAGCCCATACCGTTCGCGGCCTGCGCAAGGGCGAGTTCGCGTGAACGGTGGCCGCAACCGCCGGCGCCTCGCGTGCGGTCACCGGCTCTCGGTCAGCCACTCGGCGAGAACGGCGGCCTGGCTTTGGTCGACATCCTTGGTGGCGGTCAGCAGCATGATCTTGTCGTGTGCCGCCAGGTCACGCAGATGTCCCGCCGCCTCGCGGTGCCCGGCGTCGCGCAGCTCTGCCAGGTAGCGGCGGCGAAACTCGGTGAAGCGGCTGGGCTCGTGGCCGTACCATTTGCGCAGTTCGCTCGACGGGGCGACATCACGCAGCCACTCGTCCAGATGCGCGTCCTCCTTGCGCATGCCCCGGGGCCAGACCCGGTCGACCAACACGCGCTTGCCGTCCTTGGGCGCGGTCTCCTCATAGACCCTGCGATACGTGATCTGTTTGGCCATAATGGTGTCCTTCCAGATCAGTCGGCCGCCCCTTCCTCAGCACATGGACAGCGGCGTGCCCTGCTGCAATGGTTCCGACTCGCCCATTCTATCGGCGACAGCTCGTGCGAACCCGTCGGGAGCCTGCCGGGTCAGCCACCACGACCGCCATAGTGACGGCGTCCAGTACGGCGTATTGACGAGGAGCACGATGTGCCCAGCAGACGTCCCTCGCCCGGCTCACACGATCTTCCCGCGCGGATCGCTTCCCGGATGAGCTCACCGAGCAAACCGGACTCGGCGGTGGCCACCTGCCGGGCGTGCCCGCGCCTGGTGGCGTGGCGGGAGGAGGCCGCGCGGATCAAGCGCAAGGCGTTTCGGGACTGGGAGTACTGGGCGCGACCCGTGCCCGGTTTCGGCCCGGCGGACGCACCACTGGCGACCGTCGGTCTGGCGCCGGCCTCGCACGGCGGCAACCACACCGGGCGCCTCTTCACCGAACCGGTGCACTGCGCCCCGCCCGACAACCGGCCCACCACCGGTGAGCGGGACACCTGCCGGCCACGCTGGCCCGCGAGCTCGAACTGCTGCGGCCCACACTGCGGGCGATCGTGGTGCTCGGCGGGTTCGCCTGGCAGGCGCTTCTGCCGGTGCTCACCAACGCCGGCCGGCAGTTGCCCCGTCCTCGCCCGGTCTTCGGACACAGAGACGGAGCCGAGGCGCTGTTCGCCGATCCCGGTGACGGACGGCGGCTGCACCTGGTCGACGGCTACCACCCCGGCCAGCGCAACACGTCCACCCGCACCCTGGCCCCCGCCATGCTCCGCGACGTGCTACGCCGCAGCGCAGAGGTGGCCGAACTCCCGACACGGCCGCCGCACCACAGCCGACCTGGCTCTTGAGCACCAAGTCTCTCCGACTCGGTAGTTGCCATCAGGCAACGATGCGGATGCTCGGGGCGATCGACCGCGGCAGGCACTGGATCCTGCGCGTGGCTATTGCGCGGTGACCAGCAGCGTTACGGTGCGTCGGGCAGTTCGGGCGCTGTTTTGCTCCGATGCTGGGCTCCTGACCGACTTTCGTGGCCATGATCAGCCTGGTGGCACACGTGCGGGCGAGCGCTCGTCTCGACGGCGCCCACCTGCTGTCTGATCTGCTCCGCGGATGCCCGATGATCGCGACTGTACGCGGTGTGAGGTGTCCGGAGCGGTATGAACGGGAGGATCCGCATTGCCCACCGGCAGTCAGGCGTTCGGCGGATCAACCTCGGCCTACGTCACTTGGACGGTGCTGGGTTGCCGCGTGGGGTGCGAAGGCGGTAGCGGAGGAACAGATATGAGTCCCGGCGCCGAGCGCTGATCAGGTCCGCCCACGTCGGCCGGTTCGGCAGCAGTTCGAGCCCGGCGACCACCCCGGGTCGGGGTGTGCCGTCCCGGCCGGCGAGCACTGGGGACGTCGTGAGGAACAGTTCATCCAGCAAGCCCTCGCCGAGGAGGTGACCGATGAGGTGCGGCCCGCCCTCGGTGAGCACCGTGGTGTGTCCCCGGTCGTGGAGAGCCGCGAGGACGTCGGTCATACGGAGGGCGGAGACCGCGGTGAGTATTGCGCATGTTGGCGGCAGGCGTCCCTCCAGTCGGCGGGCTCCCTCCGCGGTGGTGGCCACGAGCGCGCCCGACTGCAGTGCTGGGTGCTCGGTGGGCACGTCGCCCCTTGCTGTGACCACGACCAGTTCTGGCTGAGTGGTGCGTCGCAGGCTGCGCCGTAGCTCGACGAAGTCGGGGGCGGCTTGCGGACAGACGTGGTCGGGTGTCCATTGGTGGCCGGGCGTGGCCCGGAGCGTGCCGGCCCCGATGAGTACGGCGTCGGCGCATGCGCGCAGCAGTCCCATGACGAAGCGGTCTGCCGATGCACGCCCGCTGATCGCCGAGCCGGAGGAGGGGTATTCGGGGCCGAGGGCGACCACTCCGTCAAGTGAAGAGACGAAGTTTGCGTACACGCACGGTGGCGTGAAGCCCATATCCCCGCCGTACGCTGTGACGAGCTTCGTAGGGAGGCCGAAGCGGGGCTGCCCTGCCTCCTCGTACAGCAGCTCCAGGGGCTCCAGCGAGCCTGTCTGTGTTCCGCTGGCGGGGTGGACGGTGCTCTCCTCAGCCATGTCCGGCCAGGCCGTGTTGGCCGCACAACGTGAAGAATTCGCCGCGCAGTTGCGGATCCTCGTCGTAGGTACCCCGCCAGTGGGTGGTACGGGTGCTGGACTCGATCTCCCGTACTCCGCGCATCTGTGTGCACAGATGCACCGCTTCCAGGTGGACCGCTACGCCGTGGGGCTGCAGGATCTGCTGCAACGATTCGGCGAGCTGGCGACCGATGCGCTCCTGCATCGAGAATCGACGGGCGAACAGCCGCACCAGCCTGGTCAGCTTGGACAGTCCGAGTATGTGCTCATGGGCGATGTAGCCGACGTACGCCTTGCCGAAGAACGGCAGAGCGTGGTGCTCGCAGAGGGAAAAGAACGGGATGGGTCCTTCGACAATCTGGCTGATCCGGCAGTCCGAACCGCCGTGGCATTCGGTCTCGAAGGCGGTGACCAGCTTCTCGTCGCCTTCGTACCCGCTGGTGGCGTCGAACAGGGCGCGCAGGAAGCGGCGGGGAGTGTCCGCCGTGGCCGCCGAGCCGGCGGCCAGACCCAGCGCCCCGAAGATCTCCCTGAGGTAGTCCTCGAACCGCTGCCACTCTTCGGGGGTGATCTGCCGGGGAGACACAGCTGCCCACGCCACCTCATCCGTGACGGGTACGAAGCTCTCGCCTACCAGCCCTGCGACGGGTGGCGGACCGTTCATCTGCGGCAGTTGATCACTCATAGCGGCCTCAAGATGCAACAAACATCTCGCTGGACTCGGTCACACCCATTGTCGACCGATTTCTGCGTGAGTGCTGCCCGAGAACACCATGCCCTGCGCGAGCACAGTGAGGCTGCGAGCGGACCCCGGTACCGTTTGCCCCCGCTGTCAGCTCCGGAGCATCTCGGCAAGGACCTCGGCTTCGCTGATCTCGGGCTGCTTGGTTGCGGTGAGTAGCCTCAAGGGGCAGCCTTTGGCGAGGTCGCGCAGGTGCGCCAGAGCATCTGCGACCCTGCGGACTTTCACCGTTCTGCTGCGTGCCAGGGAAGGACCTCCTGGTGAGCTGAGTACTCCACTTCGTCCGGCATTACACGTAGTAACGAGCGATGATCTCCAGCCGCGCCACTTCGTCCGGCCCCGGATAGGCCACCAGCACCGGCAGGCCGCTTGGATCCTTGCCCTCGAGAAGGGCGAATCCCTCAGCCTCCCTCGTATACACATGGTCGGAGCGGGCCCTGAGCACGCGCTCGCACCGCTGGAAGTCGTCAGGGCCGTCCGCCGTCCAGATCACGTACTGCGCGCCGACATGACCCACCGGATGGGCGGCGCGAGGGCCCACAGCGCGTAGGTACACCTGGAAGCCGGTATGGCCCACGAGCAGTGGGACACCGGGGGTGCGGACTGTGACCCTCCATGTTCAGCAGCTCCAAGCACTGGGGTGGTAGCCCAGAGGCTCGATCTGCAACGTTGGCGCCGCTCCCCCGGGAAGCAGACCGGTGACCTCCTCGCCGAGGCGCAGCCGGATCCGTCCACCGCCCTCGCGCAGCAGATGTGCGGCGGCGAGCGCCGGCATGACCTGCGCGTCCTGGGGGGGTAGTGGATACCGCCCGCCAGGCCGGGGGCGAGATGGGGCTCCAGGTCGTGCAGGCGGTCGGGCGGGGCCTCGTCCGCCGTGACACCCGCCGCGCACTGCCCGGCCGCGAAGTCCGTGGTGCAGCCATTGCGCGCTGGTCGTCGGCGACGACCAGCCCGCCTTTGGGCTCGTACGCGATGCCCGGCGGGAGTCCTTCGGCCAGCTGCCGCCACAACCCGGTGCACAGCGGGGCCAGTTCGAGTTCAGGCCCCGGCTCCTTGTCGGAGAGCGGAAGGTTGCCCTCGCCGGCCCCCGTCGTACCGCCCGCCACGGGGCCGCGGTCGAGCACGATGACGCGGAGGCCGGACCGCGCGGCGTAGCAGGCGCAGGCCGCACCGCTCACGCCGGCCCCGGCCCCTCTGCCAAGGGTCCGCGATCCCTTGCGTCGGACCGATTGCCCTTACCTGCCGATGAGTTGCGCCCTCCACTCGGGAACGCGGTGAGTTTCACCGAGACCGGCAGTCCATGATGTGCGGTGCGGGTGCGGCGGGCCGTGGGGTCATTCATAGCAGTCCCTCGGGCACGGGTGGGTAACGAAGTCGGTGAGGCCTTGTCAGTGCAATTTCACATTACTATGTTACCGGTCACATTCCAGCCGCTGGCTGTCCAACTGCTTCCGGAGTGACCACTCATGGACAAGCGCACCTGCTCAGCTCTGGCCGCCACACTGGTGGCGGCCCTCACCTTCGGCACAGCCGGGTGCTCCGGCGGGCAGAAGGCGGACGGCGCCCGCGGCCGTAAGAACCCGGCAACGGCCAACAGCGGCCGAGCGGTCGGCGGGACGCCCCAGAAGGGCGGCACCCTCACCGTCCTGTCCAACCAGGACTTCACCCACCTCGACCCGGCCCGCAACTGGGTCATGAACGACATGGATTTCGGGACCCGACTGCTCTACCGCACCCTGGTGTCGTACAAGGCGGCCCCCGGAACCGCCGGCGGCGAGCTGGCGCCCGACCTCGCCACCGACCTCGGCACGCCCTCCAACGGCGCCAAAACCTGGACCTTCCACCTCAAACCGGGGATCAAGTTCGAGGACGGGACGCCGGTCACCGCCCAGGACATCAAGTACAACGTGGAGCGGTCCTTCTCCCCGGACCTGCCCGGCGGCGCCGACTACGCGGCCCGCTACCTCAAGGGCGCCGAGGGTTACCGCGGCCCGGCCAAGGGTGAGCACCTGGATTCCGTCAGGACGCCGAACGACACGACGATCGTCTTCGAACTGCGCACGCCCTTCGCCGAGTTCCCCAACGCGACAGTGATGCCCACCTTCGCCCCGGTGCCGAAGGCGAAGGACAACGGGCCCCGCTACGACAACCGGCCCTTTTCCTCGGGGCCCTACAAGATCGAGACGTATCAGCGCAACAAGAAGCTGATCCTGGTCCGCAACCGTCACTGGGACCCCAAGACCGACGAGATACGCAAGGCCTACCCGGACAAGCTGGTCATGGTGATGGGGCTCAAGCCCAACCAGATCGACGACCGGATGATCGCCGGTCAGGGCGCAGACGCCTCCGCCGTCCCGTGGTTCGCACTGCGACCGGAGAGCGCAGCCAAGGTCCTGCCCAGGGCCGAGGTGCGCGAGCGGCTGCTGGCCGAGTCGACCAACTGCACCGACATGGTGCAGATGCACACCGGGCGGGCCCCCTTCAACAAGGTGAAGGTCCGTCAGGCCGTGCAGTACGCCCTCGACAAAGAGGCCGTGATCACTTCCTCCGGCGGCCCCGCCTTCAATGACGTGTCCCACGCCTACATGCCCGCAGCCCTTTTCGGCGGCAAGCAACCGGACACCTTGAAGATCCCCGCCACCGGCGATACGGACCGGGCCAAGCAGTTGCTGAAGGAGGTCGGGAAGCCGAACGGCTTCACCACCAAGATGACGGTCTCCAACGGGGACAAGGGGAGGGCCGAGGCGATCCAGCAGTCGCTCGCCAAGGCCGGTATCAAGGTCACCATCGAAACGGTCGACCCGTCCGCGTTCTACGCCACCATCGGCGACACCGCCAACCGCACCGACATGGTGTACACCGGCTGGTGCCCGGACTACCCGTCCGGCTCCACCTTCCTTCCCTTCGTCTTCGACGGCCGCTACATCAAGGAGAAGGGCAACACGGGCAACCACTCCCTCTTCCGCGACGAGCCGACCATGAAGCGGATGGACGGGATCGCCGCGATGACCGACGCCAAGGAGGCGAACGCGGCCTGGCGGGAACTGGACGGCAAGATCGTCGCCAAGGCCCCGGCCGTACCGGTCCTGGTGCGCCGCTGGCCACTGGTGGTGGGGACCAACATCGCAGGCGCGTACGGGCAGACCTCCTTCGGCGGCCAGCTCGACTACGCCTCGGTCGGCCTCAAGAACCCTGCCAAGAGCGAGGGCTGAGGAGCGTACCCACCATGGCCTCCACCTCCCTGTCCGCACCGGCCGTCAAGACCACTCCGGCGAGCAGCGGCCCCTGGCAGCTCGCCCGGCAGCACCTGCGCCGACGCACCGCCGTGAAGATCTCCCTCGTCGTGATCGTGCTCTTCGCGATCACGGCGGCGGCCGCTCCGCTGCTTGGCGCGCTGGGCGGCTGGTCACCCGAGGAGTTCGACAAGACCGCCGTCGACCCTTATCTGGGCGGGCAGCCGATCGGCCCGCTCGGCGGGATCTCCGCCGACCACTGGCTCGGGGTCGAACCCGTCACCGGCCGTGACCTGTTTGCCCGAGTCGTGCACGGCGCGCAGGTCTCGCTGTTCATCGCCTTCGCCGCCACCGCGATCGTCGTCGTCGCCGGTACGGCGGCCGGGATCGCGGCCGGCTACTTCGGCGGTCGCACCGACGCGGTGCTCTCCCGGCTGATGGACCTCATCATGTCCTTCCCGTCCCTCATCTTCATGATCGCGATGATGTCGGTGGCCCGGGACGTCAACCGGATCGTGCTGATGACCGCCGTGATCGGGCTCTTCGGCTGGCCCGGCATCGCCCGCGTGGTACGCGGCCAGACGCTCTCGCTCAAGCATCGCGAGTATGTCGACGCCGCCCGTGTCGGCGGGGCCGGCCCCTGGCGGGTGCTCACCCGCGACATCCTCCCGGGCGTCGCCGGACCTGTCATCGCCTACACCACCCTGATCATCCCCGGGATGATCGCCACCGAGGCGGCCCTGAGCTATCTGGGCGTGGGCGTTCGCCCGCCCACCCCCTCCTGGGGCCAGATGATCGCCGAGAGCGTCGCCTTCTACGACACCGACCCCATGTACTTCGTCATCCCCAGCGCCTGCCTCTTCCTCGCCGTGCTTGCGTTCACGCTGCTCGGCGACGCGCTGCGGGACGTCCTGGACCCGAGGGGAAGCCGCACATGACCCTCTACCTCGGCCGCCGGCTACTCGGCGTCATCGGCGTCCTGATCGCCATCGCCGCCATCACCTTCACCGTCTTCTACGTCCTGCCGTCCGACCCGGCGGCCGCGGCCTGCGGCAAGTCGTGCAGTACCGAGCGGCTGGCGGCGATCCGTGAGCACATGGGCCTCGACCAGCCCGTGTGGCGGCAGTTCGCCGACTTCGTCACCGGCATCTTCACCGGACGCACCATGGGCACGGGCCAGTACGAGCTGCACTGCCGCTTCCCGTGCCTGGGCTACTCCTACGAGAACAGCGAAGCGGTCTGGGACCTGCTGATGGACCGTCTTCCGGTCTCCGCCTCGCTGGCCTTCGGTGCCGCGGTGATCTGGCTGGTCCTCGGGCTGTCCACGGGAGTCGCCGCGGCCCTGCGCAAGGACACCTTCACCGACCGCGCCCTCATGGTCGGCGCGGTGGCCGCCGCTTCGCTGCCGGTCTACTTCACCTCGATGATGCTGATCTACGGGGTGATCCGGTTCGCAGGCCTGCTGCCCTACCCGCAGTACGTGCCGTTCGGCGACAACCCGCTCGACTGGGCGTCGAACCTGCTGCTGCCCTGGCTGGCGCTGGCCGTCCTGTACGCGGCGATGTACGCACGGCAGAGCCGCAGTTCGATGATCGAGACGATGGCGGAGCCGTACATCCGCACCGCCCGCGCCAAGGGCCTGCCGCGCCGGACGGTCGTGGTCAAACACGGGCTACGGGCCGGTATGACCCCGGTCCTGACCATCTTCGGCATGGATCTGGGCGGACTGCTCGCCGGCGCGGTGATCACCGAGTCCATCTTCGGGCTCCCCGGCATCGGGCGGCTCTTCTACGGAGCGCTCTCCAGCGGCGACCAGCCGGTGATCCTCGGAGTGACGCTGCTGGCCGCCACCTTCATCGTCGTCGCCAACCTGGCCGTCGACCTGCTCTACGCCGTCGTCGATCCCCGAGTGAGGTACTGATGAGCGCTCGCGAACCCGTGCTATCGGTCAGGGACTTGACGGTCACCTTCCCCACCCCGCGCGGCCCGGCACGGGCCGTGGACGGCCTCGGCTTCGAGGTGCACCGGGGACGGACCCTTGGCATCGTCGGCGAGTCCGGCTCCGGCAAGTCCGTCACCTCCCTGGCGGTGATGGGGCTGCACACCGGCGCTTCGGTCACCGGCTCCATCACCCTGGGCGGCCGGGAGCTGACGGGCCTGCCGGAGCGCGACCTGAACCGGCTGCGGGGCCGGAAGATGGCGATGATCTTCCAGGACCCGCTCTCCAGCCTCCACCCGTACTACACCGTGGGCGAACAGATAGCCGAGCACCACCGCGTGCACTTCGGCAGCGGCAGAAGGGCCGCCCGCGAGCGGGCCGTGGAAGCGCTGGGCGAGGTCGGTATCCCCGAACCGCGGCGCCGGGCGCGGGAGTACCCGCATCAGTTCTCCGGCGGCATGCGCCAACGTGTGATGATCGCGATGGCTCTGGCCTGCGAACCCGAGCTGCTCATCGCGGACGAGCCGACCACCGCCCTGGACGTCACCGTCCAGGCGCAGATCCTGGAGCTCATCGCCCGGCTCCAGGAGGAGCGGGGACTGGCCGTCATCATGATCACGCACGATCTGGGAGTGGTCGCCCGGGTCGCCCACGACGTTCTGGTGATGTACGGGGGAACAAGCGTCGAACGGGCCCCTGTGGACACCCTGTTCGCGGAACCGGCCCACCCCTATACCCGCGCCCTCCTCGACTCCCTTCCTCGTCTCGACGACAGCGACGAGGAACCGCTGCGAGTGATCCCCGGCAGCCCGCCGTCCCTGCTCACCCCGGCCCCCGGTTGCGCGTTCGCGCCCCGCTGCTCCCGGCCGGCCGACGCCCCCGCCGAGGAGCGCTCCCGATGCGAGAGCGAACTCCCCCTCCTCGACGGCCCCGCCGGGCATCCGGCCGCCTGTCACTTCCCCGCATACGAAGGCATGGCCCCATGACCGCCACGTCCACCGAACCCCTGTTGTCCGTACAGAACTTGACGGTGACGTTCCCCGGGAGGAAGCGATCTGCCCCGGTGCGGGCCGTCGACGGCATCACCTTCCACGTGGCGGAGGGTGAGACGCTGGGCCTTGTCGGCGAGTCCGGCTGTGGCAAGTCCACCACCGGACGCACGATCGTCCGGCTCCTGGAACCCACCACCGGCTCGGTCACGTACGACGGACGTGACATCAGCCATCTGTCGCAGCGGGCACTCAAGCCGCTCCGCAAGGACCTCCAGATGGTCTTCCAGGACCCGCACTCCTCGCTCAATCCGCGCCAGACGGTGGCCCGGGTCATCTCCGATCCGCTGCTCGTCCAGGGCAGTTCGGCAACGGGCGCCCGCAAGCGTGCCGCTGAGCTGATGGAGCTGGTGGGGCTCATCCCCGAGCACATCGACCGCTATCCGCACGAATTCTCCGGCGGCCAGGCCCAGCGCATCGGTATCGCCCGCGCCCTGGCCACCGGCCCCCGTCTCGTCGTCGCCGACGAGCCGGTCTCCGCGCTCGACGTCTCCGTCCAGGCCCAGATCGTCAACCTGATGGAGCGGCTCCAGCGCGAACTCGGCCTGGCCTACCTCTTCATCGCCCACGACCTGTCCGTCGTCAAGCGGGTGTGCGACCGGGTTGCCGTGATGTACCTGGGCCGGATCGTCGAGATCGGAGCGAAGGAAGAGGTCTACACCGCCCCGGCGCACCCCTACACACGCGCGCTGCTGTCCGCCGTCCCGCTGCCCGACCCGGCCGCCGAACGGGGCCGGGAGCGGATCACCCTGCTCGGGGACCCGCCCAGCCCGGCCGCTCCCCCGGCCGGCTGCACCTTCCACCCTCGCTGCCCCAAGGCCCAGGAGATCTGCCGCACCGAGGCGCCCTCCCTGCGGAACACGGCACCGGGCCCGGCCCGTCAGGTGGCGTGCCATTTCCCCGAAACGGCCTGAGCACGGCCATGCCCCGGCTCCGCCCGGGAACCGGGGCACGACCGTCCTCGTCACGCTACGACTTGGTGATCCGCACGGTCTCGCCGTTACCGTCATTGCTCAGCACCTCGATCCGGACGCCCGCGGCGGCGTCGGTGAACGTCTCACCGGGCCGGAACGGGCCGTCGTCCAGGGGGCGACAGCCCGACGCCGGGGTGGCACTCGGCTTGGCATCCACGACCCGCATCGGCCCTTCACCGGACTTCACGGAGGAGTCGACCTTGTAGACCAGCGCACCGGCGGCGCAGAGGCCGGTCTCCGCCTGGACGGCCCGACGCGATTCGACGACGTACGCGGTGGAGGGGCCGGTGGGTATCACCGCCATCTTGGTGCCGGGCCCGTACTCGACGGCGGTGAGGTACACCGTATCGCTGCCCGCCGAGGCCCGGCACACGACCTGGCTGTCATCGGTCCAGCCCAGCTTCCAGGAGTGCCAGGCGAAGTAGTGCGGCCCGGCCCCGCCTATCAGACCCATCACGTCCCATCCGCCCACGAAGCGGTGGTCGTCGTCGCCCTTGTCGAAGGCGTACAGATCGGGCAGCCCGAAGGTATGAGCGGTCTCGTGGGCCACCAGTTTCTTCCCCCAGTGCCACATGTCCTGGCCGAAGGTGACCGCCCCCTTGACCCGCCTGCCATCGGCAGCGACGCCCGCCGTTCCCGGCTCGTACACATAGGTGGGGGTGTAGGAGACCGCCGACGCGTTCTTCGTCGGTACGACATAGACCATGTCGTACCGCGAGAAGTCCACGTCCGGATCGGCCGCCGCGACCGCGTCCTTGAGGTACGCCTCGTGTTGCTCGTGCGTCATCCCGCGCTCGTATCCGTAATCGGTGGAGTTGTGCGGCATCCTCGCCCAGTGCTGGTGCTGGGTGATGTCCAGCCATGCCTTGCCGTACGAGGCGTTCCACAGCCAGTCCGCGCCGGGCGTGACCTGTGCGGCGTCGTCGGCCGGGGACTCGGCGGAATAGGCAGGGGCATCCGGGAAGTCCACAAAGACCATGGCTGCCTTGATTGTTCCCGCCGGGCGCTGGAACACGGAGAAGTCCGTGTCGCGCCCTTCGTCCGTTCAGCCGGTGGTGCCGCGCAGCGCACAGTCCGACGCGCTGTCGGCGGCCGGGGCGCCGAGGAGGAACGAAAGCGGGAGCAGGGCGCCGAGCAACACCAACAGAGCTGCCGCAGCATGCGGGCGTGGCACTCCACACGATCGTCAGCGAACCGGTCTTCGCCCTCCTGCCGGCGGCCCACCCCCCACTCGCCACGCGTACGAGGTCCCGTTGGCCTAACTCCTGGAGGAGGACTGGGCGGCCCCCCCGGCCCGACAGCGACCGGACCCCCGAGTACTGGGCTTCCGTCTGCACCGCGACCGGCCGCGCTCCCGTAGACCGTGTCCTACGTGGTGAGGCGGACGAGGCGCTTGTAGCAGCAAAGGGCGGCGGCGAGCCCGAGAAGGCCAGGTAGTTGCGGGAATGGCGCTCGTAGCGGGGGCTGAGTCTGCGGTAGCCGGACAGCCACGACATCGTGCGCTCGATCACCCACCTCCGGCGCCCTAAGCGTTCGCTGGATTCGATGCCTTTGCGGGCGATGCGCACTCCGATCCGCTTGCCGCGCAGCCATTTCCGCAGATCGGCGCGGTCATACGCCTTGTCGGCGTGAAGGCGCTGGGCCTGAGGTACCGGCCTCGGTGGGGGTCGTGTCTCGTTTGGTGAACCGCCACCATGGGCTTCAGCCCTTCGCTGTCGTGGGTGTTGCCGGCCGAGATGCCGACGAGAAGGGGCAGCCCGTTCGCGTCCGACAGGATGTGCATCTTGGAGCCCGGCTTGCCCCGGTCCACAGGGCTCGGACCTGTGTGTTCGCCCCCTTTTTAGCCCTGACATGGGCGGTGTCGAGGACGACGCGGGTGACGTCGATCAGGCCGGTGTCGTCGAGGCGGTGCAGCACGGCTTCGTGCAGGCGACCCCAGACGCCGGCTCTCGACCAGATCAGGAACCGGCGGTGGGCGGTCGACTTCGATATGCCGAAGCAGGGCGGCAGTTGGCGCCAGGAGCAGCCGCTGACCAGGATGTAGACGATGGCCGCGAACAGCGTCTCATCAGGCGTGTCCTGCGTTCCGCCGCCCTGTGGCCGCACTCTCGACGGCGGGATCAGCGGCTTCGCGATCTCCCACAGTCCGTCCGGAACAATCCAACTCCACGTACCCCGCCCCATACCGAAGCCAACGACCGCCTCACCACGTAGGACACGGTCTTACTCCCATCTGTGCTGCTCTGGCAGCAGAGTTGCTCCGAGGGCGAGGCCGTGCCTTTGTTCTTCCCAGAGGCCCCCTGTGTGCAGCCGCTCGATGTTGCAGACGACGTGCTCGCCAGCTGGATCGCGGAGCTTCTATCCGAGCTCGATGCGGGCCTGTCCCACAGGTCGGGCAGGATGCGCCCGCTGCCGTCCGCCTCCAGGGGGTTGAAGACCTCGCGCCACAGCGCACCCGTATCGAGCCATTGGTCGTAGTACGCGTCTGGGTACTCGGGCCCGTCGCAGGAAGCCGCCCGTCCCGACGGTCTGCACCGAGCGTCCGCGGATCCGCAGGACATCCGCCAAGTGCGCCGCCAGCCCTTCCGGATGGGCGGCGGCGCCCCGTCGATCGCGACGCGCAGCCACGGACCGCCGTCCGCCGCCGTCAGCTTTCCGATCCGGTCAGCGCGCGCATCGGTCAGCCGCTCCCAGGAGATCGCTTCCAGCCGCACCCCTCCATCATGCCCGGGCACTGCCGTACGGTGCCGGGTGGGCGCCCGTGGCCGAGCGGCGTCAGCTTCTCGGGTAGCGCCCGGGGGCGAAGAACGACTCGTTGTACGGCTGGTGGGTGAGGGGGTGGAACGCCGCCGAGAAGTCGTCGGCCAGCTCGGTGATCGTGCCACGGCCCTCGACGGCGGTGAGCCAGGACGGGGGGAGGGCGAGGTCGCCGTGGTGGGCGCCGAGGAGGTTGCCGCAGATGGATCCCGTGGAGTCGCTGTCACCGGAGTGGTTGACGGAGAGCAGGATGGCTGACTCAACGCGCGTGTGCTGGGGTGCCGGGTCGGCGGGGCGGGCGAGGGCGCAGTAGACGGCGATGGCCAGGGCCTCCTCGGCGATCCAGCCTCCGCCGAGGGTTTCGACCTTCTCGGGGGTCGCTGTGCCGTCGGCAGCCAGGTCGACCGCCTTGCGGAGGGCGGCCGTCGTCTCCTCGTGGCCGGGATAGCGGGCGAGGAGTTCCATCGAGCGCAGCACGGCGCCTTCGAGGGAGTCGCCGTCCAGTAGGTGTCCGATCATGGCGGCGAAGGCACCGGACGCGTAGTAGCCGGTGGGATGGCCATGGGTGATCTGGGCGCAGCGGGCGGCGAATTCGAAGGCTCGGCGAACGGGCATGCCGGTGAGGCCGAAGGGAGCCGAGCGCATGACCGTGCCGCAGCCCTTGGAGTCGGGGTTGACCGGCCCCGGCGCTCCGAGCTCGCCGAGCTTGTCGGGGATGTGCTCGTAGCGGAGGCCGGAGACGCAGGCGTTGCCGGGGGCACGGCGGGCGTAGAGCCAGGTCTGCTGGCGCAGCCAGCCGGTGCGGTTGTGGGCGAGTTCGGCCGGCGGCGGGGGCGCGGGGTGGTTCTGAGTGTCGAGCCAGCGCAGATAGGCGTTCCGCACGAGGACGGGCCCGGCGGAGCTGATGCCGTCGTCGGTGGCGGGGCCGTAGCGGGCGTAGGCGCGGATGAGGCCTTCCGCGGTGAAGAGGGTCATCTGGGTGTCATCGGAGACCTGGCCGAGAACGACGCCGCCGACCGGCAGGAAGCCGGTGACCCCGGACGGCCCGTAGCCGTTGCGGATCGAGGCCAGCGACTGGAACTCGATCGGGTATCCCAGGGCGTCGCCTATCGCCCCGCCCAGAAGACAGCCACGGACACGGGCACGGCGGGCGACGATGTCGCCCCACGACTGACTGTTCAAGCCGGTTCCCTCACTTGATGGTTGTGCTCATGGTCATTGCGTCGATCGGTCGCGTGGTCGGAGCCTTCCGGCTCAGAAGATCCAGGCCAGGTAGAGGCTGAGCGCCGCACCACCGGCGCCGCCCAGGACCAGCCGCTTCATCCAGGCACTCGCGCGGGTTCCGGCGATCAACCGGCCCACGGCCACGGCCTGTCCCCTGCTCGGCATGATGCCGGTCGCGGCGAACGGCATCCCCAGCGCGGCGACGATCCAGCCGAGGAAGAACAGCGCGCACCAGCGCCAGATCTCGCCGAAGCCGGTGGCGAGGTAGCCGCTCACGGTCTGCTGGACGGGGATGCGGTCGCCCCGTTCGCGGTCTGCCGTGATGGTCGCCTCGTGATCGACGGTCGTTCCGTCGTCTGCGCGGAAGGTGCCGGCGCACGCCGTCTTGTCGCTGTGGTGACGGCTTCCGTGGTCGATCCAGCAGCGCTCGACCGTGAGCGTGCCGTGACGACCGACGAGGCCCGCTGCGTGCGTCGAGTTGTACAGCGAGAAGCCGGCGCAGAGCAGCGCCAGAAAGAAGAAGAGGCCGCCGAAGAGACGCCCTTTCACACTCGGCGCGGGCATCGAGACGAACGGATCCGGCGTCCCCAGTCCTGGCTCCAGCATGGCGCTACCACCCCCCTCCACTCCGGCTGCTCCCGTGATCGCTCACCTTACTCAGCCGGTGCGTCGGCCCCACTGTCAGTGCCATGCCCTAGGTCAGGATTCGCCGAAGAAGTACTGCGCGCCTATGCCTTCGCGTGTGCGATGTGCGGGTGCGACGGGACACCGGGACGGAACCCGGTCGGGACGAACCGCCCTATCTCCCCCGCCGCCAGCCGGAGTTCATGCCCGCCCAAGCCGAATCGAATGATCACGTTCGATAAGCGGATAGCGTCTCAGGGTCAGCCGAAAGGGCTCACCACCACCTTGGAAGCCGCAATGTCGAGGCATGCCGCGCTCCCCTCGTCGATCTCGATGTCGAGATTGATCATGCGACCCGCCACCTCCGCGGCGTTCATCCAGCGGCAATGCTCCCCGCCCCGCGGTGCGTGGCGCGCTCCGGTGTACATCAGCAAGAATGGGCGCTCTCCGGGGCCGCGCTCCCAAAGGCGCGGCGTACTGCCGTCGTCCTCCACGGGGACCAGGACCTGAGCGGAGCGCAGCTCCTTCAGAAGTTCGTCCTCCGTAATGCGGCCGAGCAGCCTGAGCTGGACGGCCCGCTCCACCGTGTTCTCTGCCCGAAGCATTCCGACCGCCGTCGGGGTGGGGCGGTAGTGCCGGTTACGGACGAAGTCGCCGAACCCGCCGTCCTGGTCGATCTGCCAGTCCCCGACGATCCCTTCGCGGGGGACGGGGACGCCACTGAAGAGTGGGTACTCCGGATCGACGGCGATCATCCGCTTGCCCGGAGCGAGCACGGTCGACTTCCGCATGTCGTCGGTGATCTTCGGTACGAGTAGCCTTTGCCGTCCGTCCGATTCGACAATCCGCCTCGAATAGGCGTAAGTGCATAGATACGGCGGCTCCTTGGCCTCCGGCAGCGCCTTGATCTGGGCACGGAGTGTATCCAGGCTCTCCACCTCTCCGCCCGACCTGGGGAGCACTCGGCCCGGGAAAGGCATACCTCCCACCTGGGAGTCCAACAGCCAGTTCAGTGCCTGCTCTGGCGTCAAACCGCGCGCCTTCGCCTCCCGCATCCGCTCGATCCAGAAGACAAGCGCGTTGATGGCGCGATACCCCTGCTCGCGGCTCGGAATACAACCGGCGTTGTCAGAGCCGTCCGCCGCCATCCACAAGTAACCGATGGCGCCCGCGGGATTGCAGTACGCGATGTACCGAACGGGTCCGGCTGGACTCCTGCCGTATTCCTCGGGGCCGCCCACAAGCGTGAGGTGCACGTCCTCCGACAATGGGCCTTGGGGAGTCCCACCGTCTTTCGACGGGCGATCGCCACTCATGATATCTCTCCGTAGATGTGGCACTTACCCTTTTCATCCATAAACAATTGTTTGAAATGAATGTTGCGACCACGTCCGAGCACGATCTCGTTCTCGGTTCCGCCGAAGTAACTGACATCTTCGACGTATGCCGCCGGCGTCCCGTCGGGCGCACGCAGATGAAGCATTGCGGGCTGTTGGTCGAATGTCGCCTTCCCTACTGCGGTCGACATGAAGCCCTTCTCTTGCACTGACTTACCTGACCGGATTCGAACGCGGCTACCTCCGCGTCACCGTCGAAACCCATACCGAACCGCCTGCGCTGGACACGGCTCAATGGGACGCCGTCCTCGACACCTCAGCCGACTTCACCCGCGGACAAGCCTTCGCCTCCTGCTACGACAAGGCCCTCACCACCAACCTCGCCTTCGACGGGCCCGGG
Organism: Streptomyces sp. NPDC029466; assembly: GCF_055574515.1. Classification (NCBI taxonomy): domain Bacteria; kingdom Bacillati; phylum Actinomycetota; class Actinomycetes; order Kitasatosporales; family Streptomycetaceae; genus Streptomyces; species Streptomyces sp. NPDC029466. The sequence goes on along the minus strand of NZ_JBVHZH010000043.1, from coordinate 54,859 downwards.
ACCTACCGGATCCGCGTTCACGCCCGAGGCCGCTGCAACGTCGAGAACGCCGCCCTGCCCCGTGAGCCCCGCCCCACCAAGACCAGCCCTCCCCCTGAGACCTACCTCGTCCAGGTATGGAGGGCCCCCACCGCCCCCGAGCAAACCCACAAGAGCACCAACCACCCCTCCCTGCCCGCAGCCGACTACACCGGCCCCCACCGTCGCTCCCTACCAGTCGGCCGTCAACGCCCCCAAGATCCCTTCCCAGGGCGGCGGGATCATCGTCATCCGGACGTGCTTCACCAACCCCGGCGCCTGGCAAAGCCTCCAGGGCTTCCTCGACAAAGGCGCCGAAGACGGCGGAGGCATCAACGTCACCTCAATCGGCAACAGCGCCTACGGCGGCCTCACCGCGGATCAGCTACGCACCCTGGTAGACCGTGACGACGAGGGCTGGCCCCACCACCGCCTCTTGCTCATCGCGGACGACCAAGCCCTCGCCACGCCCGACTCCCCCCTGCTCGCCGTCGACAACCCGCCAGGAGAACCCGCACCATCCTTCCGCATCCACCGGGCGCATCTGGAGAGCTTCGTGGTCAACATGGACCTGGGAAACACCTTCTTCTCCGACTGGTCACGCGACGCAGACGAAGACGGCATCTACCGCGGGACCCCCGACGGCACGTAGCAACCGGCGGGCACCGGGACGGGATACAGGCGGCTTCGTCCTCCCTCTGACCCCGGGCTGCCACGCCACCGGCCGCCGACCCCATCCACCGACCCCTGGAGCAGCCCGCCGCCGTCCTGCCAGAAACCCCGCCCGAGCCGGCCCTTCTTGAGCGGCGCTGCTCGCCGTTCCCGGCCTCGCACGTCGTGCAGGGCGTTTGCGGGACTTCCACGGCGCCCACCGAGTCCCGCTCCCGGCACCTGCGAGCGGAGGGCCGCCGCCCTCGGCAACCAACGGGGACCGGACTCTCATCGTCCATCCCACGCTGTACGAGGTCACCGGACTTCAGGCTGCTCTGACAGTGGCCACCGACGCCCTCCACCTCACCGACCACCTGGCCGCTTCCTGACGCCATCCACCCCAACCGTTGAGGACTGCCCACGTCGGGGCAGCCCTCAGCTGGCTTATGAGGTCTTTGGAGTATCGGCCCTGACTACCCTGACTGTTCTTTTTCGGCCAGTTCCTCGGGCGTGCCGACGAAGGCGCGACCGCAGTCTGGCGGGAGTCGTTCGACCACCATCCCGATGGCCGCCTCCGCGGTCGGGGCGGGGCCCACGCTCTGGGACCGTGAGGGGCCGCCGACGAAGAAGCCGCCGCCCATCATCGGGGCGATGAACGGGATGTCCCAGGTCCAACGCGGCTCTGTGCACCGGCTGAAGTGCAGCTCGGCCATGCCGACCCAGGGGAACAGTTGCCGTAGTCGGGGCTCGGCGTAGGCGGCGCGTAGCAACTGGCCGTCCACGCGTTGGGTGGTAAGCAGCTTCTGCCATGCGGCTTCGATGATGTCTTCCTCTGTCGTGCCCTCCGTCATGCTCCGCATTCTGCTCGACGTCGAAAGATTTCGGCCAGCTCGCGGTGATAACTCTTGGCCCCGTGTCCCGGGCACTCCTCGCCTTCAGAGGGCGAACGTTTCGTGTCGCCCCGTGTGGGCCAGGCAAGCCGCCGACTACGAGACGGCCAGGCGGGTGTAGTACCGCTGGGCCCCACGGGAGGGGGCGGGCCCAGGCGTCAGCCGACTGGAGCGCTCTCTCCTGCACCAGCGGCGGCACGGGAACACACATTCCCCGCCCACGCCCCCGACACCTGGAACCAGCGGCAACAGACCGCCGGCCATCACCTCGCCGCCACCGACCTCCCAATCCGCCTCAACCCCCGGCCACCGCATCAGCCTGATCCTCCCCGCGGAGCCGGGATTTAAGGGGCAACGCCCATCGCCTGCTCCCCTCCACTGCCCGTGGAGCACGCGGATCGCAGCACCCCTTTGCGCTGCCTGGTCGGCGTGTGGGGCAAGCCGGCGAGAGCGCCATGCGACCACTGGCGCGGCGGATTTCCCAAACACTGGTCCCGATGCGGACGGTCAGCCGGCTTGAGCCACTTCGCGGGGCCCGATGCCATACCGGACCAGGTTGAACACTTTCCGGGCGGCGTAGCGTTTGAGGCAGCGGATGATCTCGCGCCGGGTTTTGCCCTCCGCGAGGCGCCGCTCGTAGTAGGTGCGGGTACGCGCATCGAACCGGAGCCGTGACTGCACATCCCATACAGGGCGGCATTGGCTCCTCGATCGCCGCCGCGGTTGAGGCGGTGGTGATGCTGGCGACCGGAGGAGTGCTCGACGGGGCTGACACCGCAAAGGGCCGCGAAAGACGCTTCGCTCCGCAGGCCGGTCTGGGTTGTCCCCCATTGTGATCAGTAAGGTGGCGGCACTATCCGGGCCGATCCCCACCGGGACAAGCAGCTACGGAAAGTGACGCTCCACCAACCCGGTCAGGTGCCGCTCCAGGTCACGAACCTGCCCAGTCAGCTGATCGATCCGCTGGACCAGCAGGCTCAGGGCGTTGCGGGTGGCTCGCCGGACGGCATCCTTCGCGTCAACGTCAGCCTCACGATCGCGGAATTGCGCGCATGTCCGGACCAAGGCCAGAGTCTTCAGCTGCCGGTCGGTCAGGTTCTCGGCGAACTGCAAAACCGTGACCAGGGACGGTACCGCCGGTGCTATCCCCGGGGCACCACGGACCCCGAAAGCGCCGGCGGCTCGTCGACGAAGACCTCCGCCAGACGGTCCCGCACCCGAATCGGCAGGCTCCCCTTGGGGAAAGCCGCCCGGGCCACCGCCGCGGTCTGCTCCGGGACCTCCGGCAGAACCTTCGGCCGCAACGACATCCGCATCATCTCCCCTGCGGCCGCACGGCAGGAAAGCGACCACGGGAACGATCATCTCGTCAATCCGCCACTCCCCGCAGCGAATTGCGCAGCAGAGTCACCCTGGCCCAAAGTCACTCAGGTGGTCCCGGCGTCTCCTTGACGCTCGGCCGCCTGCCGTTGCAGCTCTCGGACCCGCTCCAGAGCCTCGTATGCTTCTTCCACCTCCTCGTCGTCCACCGAACCGGCGCCCCAGTTAGAGGGATCGTTCTGCTCCTCCTTCAAACGGCGCACCGCCCTGAAGTGTTCGCCGTGCAGGACTTCCAGCATCGTCTCCCCACAGCGCTGCGCTTTCCTGGCAGGAGCCGACTGGGGGAGCCAGAAGGCTGTCGAGCGACCCTCTCGCAGCGCACTGAGCCGGTAGCACACGACCTGGTCGGGTGTGTCGAAAGCGACGGCAGGCATGCGGAAGAGCGGCATCAGGTCGGGGTCCTCGGAGAAGAGCCGCAGTTCGGTGTCGATCATGCTGGTGGGTACGGCCGCGGGACCGCCCCGGTCGGGGGGGATGGCCAGTTGCCAGGGCTGGTTGGTGAAACGGGCCCACAGTCGGAGCCGTCCCATCCCGCCGTCGACGATGACGAAGAGCTCATGGGGCAACACGACGCCGTAGCATTCGCGCAACACCTCGCGCGGGCCGAGGCCAGCCTCGTGCAGTGCCCGCGCCAGCCTGGTCATCGACGCATAGTCGTCGCGTGACGCCTCCGTCCGCAGTCGGTCGAGGGCCTCGGGGGTCATCGCCGCCCTCCTCGTCTCCGCGGCTTCGTGACATCGTCCAATGCCCTTTGGATACGGTGCCAGAGAGCGGTGAGCTCGGGAGCGGTCATCGCCGAGATGATCTCATTCGTCGTCTCGTGCGCCAGTTGGACGGCCCGCTGGTATCGCTCGCCCTGATCGGCGCCTTCATTGATCAGGGTTGCGACGTCCTTCTCGAGTTTCTTCAGGCGCGCTTGGATGACCGGGCTGTCGGCGGTCAGCCTAGGGTTGTCGGACATCAGCATGGCGACGTCCTCGACATGGACAAAGATCTTGTTCTGCAGTTCGACCCTGACGTCCTCACCCACGCGAATGGCCCGGGAGAACTCCCTGGCCAGGGTGTGAGCACTGGCATTCGACTGTGACTGGATGATGAGCGCGTACATCCGGTGGCTGACGCGAATGGCTTCCAACCACTTCTTACCGCGCATCCGCCCCTTAGCAGCCATGAGGACATCCCATGGCCTGACGGTGAGGCCCCGAGTCCGGTCTTTGGGCAGTGGACTCGTGCTGGTGCTCGCGTCTGGGGCGTACACCACGGAGAAGTCCGTACCGAAGGTCTTCATGAGCTTGTTCCGGAAGTTGCGTCCCTCGGCGCTGCCGACGTCGAAGAGCTTGCCTTGGCTGCGCGCGTTGTTCCCGGCTTCCAACAGGGCCTTGGTTCGCGCATTCTGGAAGATCCCATCCCCGTGGACCTTGTCCCATGCCTTGACGAGCATGTTCGGCTCGGTCGGATAAAGCATCTGCGGATACTGCTTGGCGATGGCCTCCCGGATGGCTCGGTCCAACTCGTTGGCGAGCAGGGTGAGCTGCTTCGCACGGTTGTCGGCGTGTCTGCCCCAGTCGAAGTGTTTGAAGTGGTAGCCGCCAATGGTGAGAAGGGGGTGGCGCTCCATCTCGGAGAGCACCTTCTCGTAAGCCCTCAGGACCCCCAGCCCGCTGATGGTGGCGACACCCGTGTCTGCGTCCTGGCTCACGATGTGGACCTGGTTGTTCACCTCTCTGAGGATCTCCATCGCCGTCCGCGTGTACTCGGAGCGGATCACCTCCTCACGGAAGAGGCCGTAGGGCAGCGCTTCCTTGTCGCGTAGGCCCTTCTCATTGGCCTCGGCACGCTTCTTGTGACGGCTGTTCAGCTTTTGGTACGCCGCACGCACCACCGCGATGTCGACCGCGTCGTTGCCCTTGACCCATCTCGGTGTCCAGACGAAGCCGAACACCGCCACGCGGAGCTCCGGCCGCCGGTCGACGCTGCCGATGGCGTCACGGACGGGGTCGCCTCCCTGCGGGTTGAGCCGTTCGAACGTGTTGATGCCGATGACGACTGCGGTTCTCGCCTCCGCCAGGTCCTGGGCATGTGTGGCTCCCGTGCCCGCCCAGGCGTGGTCGAGGTACCGGAGCGCCACCTTCGGGTTCTTCCGAATCTCGTCGGGGATGGCCGCCATATTGACGACGAAGCCGATCCAGCGGTCGTTGCCCTTGATGGGCTGCGTGATCGGGTGCAGTTGCACAGCCGCGTACGGGTGCCTCCTGATGTCGATGGACTTCTTCGCCCTGCCGATCTTGTAGGGGAAGAGATCCCGGTACGATGTGCGCTTCTTGGGGTTGATCGCCACCGTGACGAAGTACGTTCCGGGGGCCGCCTGCTCCAGCTGGATCTGAGTGAGACGGTGCCGCTGCTTGATGGCCGGCAGCCCCTTCCGCACGCTCTCCTCCGTCGCCCCTTCCGCATCGAGCAGACGCGTCGCCTCACGGACAGCGGCGTCGAGGGCGCGCAGCATGTCATTCTTGGGTCGCTTGTCGGGACGCTTCTTCTTCGGGTCGCGCCTCCGCTTCGGCCTGCCCAGGTCGGGACGGCGGCGCTGAGTCGGACGGCGCCTGCGCTGTTTGGCTGGTCGCTTCCGGTCCGGCCGGTGCTTCGGCTTCGGCTGGGGCTTCTTCTTCTCGAACTTGGACTTGATCTTGGCCCACAGCTTCTTCACCAGGCCGACGATCTTGTCGATCACCCAGTCGATCGCCCGATTCACCGGCTTGGACATCGCGTGGACGATCTGCTTGACCTTGGCAGCGATGCCGCCGACCCCCAGAATCGCGGCCAGGACGCCCAGCAGGACCGGGATGGAGCGGGCCAGGGCGCGTTCGATGAGGCCCGGGACGCCGCCGCTGCCGCCCCTGGCGATCGCGATGACCGCGTCGAGCACGGCGTTCACGAACTCGAAGATCTGGCGCGCCTGGGTGACGATGAAGCGCACGATGTCGATGATCAGCTTCACCGCACGCACGAAGGCGGATGCCGGGTTGAGCAGTGAGAGCACCCACATGATCCCGGCCTGGATGATCGTGGGCGTCACATACGCGATGACCTTGTCGAGAAGGTCTTTCTTCAGGTCGCCCACGCGCGTCTTGAGGTCGTCCCACATGCCCGCGACGCCCCGCTTGCGGACCTCCGAGACCAGCGGGATCGCGGTTTCGGCCGCCGCGACGGCTGGTTCCATCTTGGGGACCTTGCGGACGATCCGGGAGCGGATGTTCTGCCAGGTCAGCCCGAGCAGGGAGGCGAGCATCTTCAGGACGCCCTGGGCGTCGAACTTCGACGGCAGCTCGATGCCCGCCTCAGCCGTCTTGCCGAGCAGCCAGGACATGATGCCCTGTTGCAGGTGGCGGCCGATGTTCGCCAGGAACTGCTTGAGACCGGCGCCGACAGCCGAGACCAGGTTGCGGAGGAAGCCGATCGGGTCCTTGAGGATCAGCATGATTGCCGACGCGGCCTTGGCCAGGACCGACAGCAGCAGCCGCTTCAGCTCCATGATGGTGTTGATGACGGACTTGACCGCGTCCACGGCCTTGGCCACGAGGCCCTTGTTCTTCACCTTCTCCGCGGCGATCTCGTCGTCGACGGACTTGAGCGCGTCGGTGTACTTAGTGGCCAGCGTGTCGACGAGCTGGGTGCCCTTGTCGTCTACGGACTGGGTGAGTTCGTCGAACTTGTCGGTGAACTCGGCAGCCGCCTGCTGTCCGATGGACCGCAGGTCGGCCGGGAGTTTGCGTACCGCGGCCTGCAATTCGGTCCGGCCCTGGGCGATGCGGCGCTTCGCCCGGTTCAGCTCGCCGCCGATGGTGTCGGCGACGTCGGAGATCACTTGCCGCATCCGGCGGACGTAGTTGTCGCGGGCCTCCTCGAAGATCTTGTCGGCTTCGGCGGGCAGCCCGGCGAACAGGTCCCGGACCCAGCGCGCCTTGCCTGTCCAGCCCGAGTACCGCCGGTCCTTGTACTCGTCCATCTTCCGCTTGTGCTCGGCGGTGAACGCGTCCCGCGCCGCCTTCTCTTCCTTGCCGAACTGGTCGTCGACCAGCTTGTCGAGGCCGTCGAGGATCGTCTCGACGTCCTTCTTCATCGTGTCGAAGACGCCCTGCAGGATGGCCGTGACCTGGGCCCGCTTCTCCTCGTCCCGCCCCTTGGCGCCGGTCTTGCCCGCGCCGACCTGCTGCCCGGTCCGCACCCGCTGGGCGCCGATCGCGCTCATGGCAGCGGCGCCGAGCCGCTGGGCCTGTGCGGTGGCGGCACGCAGTTCCTTCTTCTCGTGCCCGCGCATCCGGCCGGGGGCCACTTCGGAGTGCCGTTCGGCAGCCTTCTTCTCGCCCAGGGCGTTCTTGAACGTGGGCTCGTTGGACTTCTTCAACTGCGTCTCGGTGACCTGCGCGTCCGCCATCTGCCGGTCGACCCGTGCGGGACCGGCGGACAAGTCGGTGGCCGACGCCGGCAGCTTGTCCGGTACGGCGTTCGCCGGATTCGGCGTGCCCGGGGTACCGGGCGGCCGGTCCGGGGTCATGGGGACGACCTTCTTGGGCACGGCCGCCGAAGTGTCGGGGGGAGCGGCGGTCGTCGTGGCGATCTGCTCGGCCGAGTCCGTCTTTCCCTCGCCGACCTTGCCGTGCACCTCGGCACGCACCTCGTCGGCCTTGCCGGAGTCGGCGAACTTGTCCGCCTCGTCGAGGTTCTTCGGTGCCTTCTCGGCGATCGCCTTCTCGACCGCCCTGATGAACGCGTCCTTGTCGAAGTCCTTCGGCTTGGCCTCGTTCATCTTCTCGGCGTTGGCGGTCTTGCCCTGCGCCTCTTCGTCGTCCTTGGGCGGCCGGGCCGCGTCCTGCGCCGCCGCCGATTCGGTCCTCGGAGGCGGGTGCGAAGCTGCCACCGAGCGCTTCTTGTGCCGCACGTCCTTCTTCAGCGTCGCGAACTTCGGATCCGCGTCCGGGCCGGGACGTGCCGTCACCTCCGGCGCGCCACCGGACGCCGCGGCAGCGTCCGCCGGTACAGGTTCGGCCGGTGCCGGTTCGGCAGCGGGCGGCTGCGGAGGGCCCGGCTGCGTACGGCTGGCCGCCGCGACCGCACCATTGCCGAGCATGTCCTGCCCCGCAGGCGGCAACCGGGCTGATAAGGGTGGAAGCGGCGCCGGTCCGCGTCCGCCGGCCAAAGCGGCCGTTACCGCCGCGTTGGACGCGGGGAACTCGGGTCGTGCGGGGTGACGTGCCTCTGGCCGTTCGTGTGTCGGCACAGGTCCCGTCTTCGACACCCCGGGCCGCAGCGCGAGAGCTTTCGGCGGTGGCATCGGACGGAATCCCTCCCACGGCACGTCGGTGCCGACAGGAACGCGGTGTCCTGCTGACACTCCCTGTCAAAAGGTGGCAGCACGGGCGTGACCAGGGCGTCACCCCTCTGTTTCCGAAGCGTCTACCAGCACTCCGGGGCCGGCCGGGAGCCCGAACATGGTGGCTTCACGTAGAAGAACGATCCGTGCCCATACGGCTTTCCGGAGTTGTCGGTCTCGCAGTAGCCCCATTGGTTTGTGAGGGCGTCCACGATGTGTAGCGCCCACCCGTTCTCCGCGAGAGGGTCCGGAGGGCCTTTGATCATCCTCAGATGGCGCTGTTAAGTTGCCTGCGAGAGAGGCGAGTTGAGGCACGCTGATGTTGGTCGGGTGTCGTGAGTGGCACGGCGTTCAGCCGTGCGCGGGCGCCCCGGTGACGGTCTTCCAGATGCGGAATCGTTCGGCCATTTCGGTGCGGTAGTCACTTGCTGTGATCAGATGTCGTCGTGGGCGGAAGTGCGAGGAGATCCTGGAGAAGGCGGCGAGGAATCTCTGGGCCGCGCCGGTCGAACGGAAGTTCTTCATAGCCCTCTCGCGTTGCCGTGTCGGCTGGTGGCTATTCTCGGCCCGGTTGTTCAGGTACTTCGAACTGCGGTGCTCGACCGAGGGCATGACCTCGCGGTGAGCGGCGCCGTAGCTGCGGAGCTTGTCGGTGACGATCACGCGGGGCACGTACTCGAGGTCCTTGAGCAGCTTGCGGAAGAACCGCTTCGCGGCCCGGGCATCGCGCTTGGTCTGCACCAGGATGTCCAGGACGCGGCCGTCCTGGTCCACGGCCCGCCAGAGGTAGCGCATCTGCCCGTTGACCTTGATGAACACCTCGTCCAAGTACCACTTGTCGCCCGGCCGGGGCTGCCGCCGGCGCAGCTGCCTGGCGTAGGCGGGGCCGAAGGTCGCGCACCAGGCCCGGATCGACTCGTACGTCACGGTGATGCCCCGCTCGAAGCCCCTCGACCTCGCGGTAGGAGAGCGGGAAACGGTGGTACAGCCACACAGCGTGACTGATCACCTCAGCCGGGAATCGCTACCCCTTGTACGACACCAACGCCTCAGCCTGCACCGCGAGCCCCTCACATGGCGACCTACATCAAGATCATCTCACGCCTTACCCAGACAACTTGATAGCGACGGCACGAGGTTTCTCAGCGTCTGGGAGGGCTCAAGGCCCAGTTCCTCGAGGAGGATGCGGCGGCATTGTTCGTATTGCCGCAGTGCCGCGCCTCTGTTGCCGGCGGCGAGATGGGCCTTCACAAGGACACGATGGGCGCTTTCCCGCAAGGGCTCCGCGCGTACGGCGGCGAGCCCGGCGGCGACGGCCTCACCGTGGCGGCCCGCCGCGGTCAGCCGTTCGGTCATCGCCTCCAGGGCATACAGCCGGAGTTCATGGTATTGCTCCTGCTCGATCAGCACCCACTCGTTCTCCGACCACTCGGGCAACAGGTCGGCCGAGAGCTCCGCCCGCGTCTGCGCGGTGAGGATGTCGTCGCACGAGCGGGACATGTCGAGCAGCTGGTGAGCGCGCGTCGCCGCCTCGCGTATGTCCACGCCGATGTGCTTGGAGATCGCCAGTTCCCGCGTGGACGCGTCGATCACCTGATGCCCCGTTCGCGTGGCGCGCCATAAGGACGACCTGAGGTTGGCGTTGGCACGGGGTGTCGTGACATCCGGCCACAGCGTTCCGGCCACATAGGTTCGGGTTCGCGGCATATCTTGCAGGGCGAGGAACGCGAGGAGGCGTTGGGCGCTCGAAGAAAGGGGAACGCGTTTGTGATCGACCGATAGCGCGAAGCTTTTGAGCAGCCTCAACGTGATGACATGGCCTTCTGCGCTCATCGGCCCCCCGGGCGATATTGGCTTCGGTGAAAGATCCCATACCGGTAATCGGGATGCTGCCCAGCCATGTTACGAGCAATTCATGATCGTGCGCCCTGTCTTCGGATGCAGAACGCTATATGGCAGGGCATCACCGGGACGTCGCGGAAACGTCACCCATCGGGTTCGAGTAACTGATCGAGCCAGGCGCGCACACTGGCGAGCACGTCGTCGACCGCACTCACCGCGGTCGGCGGCGCCTGGTGCCGGCCGCCCGTCCGCACAATGCGCGCCCGGAAGCCGTCCGGGCTTTCCTCTTCCACCCACACTCGGAGGATCAGGACGCCGGCCTGCTCTGAGTGGATTTCCATGGACGGAAAATATGCCTTATCCGTGTCACCCCGGCGTTGTCGGCGCGTGACCGCCGACGTCATCGTCGTGCGGCGGAGACGGGTTGGTGACGCTCGTGTGATGGGTGAATCGCGATGGGGTCACGCGGGGCCCGGCATCCTCATCGCGGCACGCTTTCGGGTGCGGAGCGCGGGGAGGATTCGCATGGGTGACTTCGGCGTCATCGCCGACGTCTCGACGGTCATCGTGGAGGCCCTGACCCAGTCCTTGCGCGGGCTCAGCCAGGTGGAACCGCCGATCGCGGAACTCAACGATCTTTCCGAGACGGTGCAGACACCGCCGCCGAAACTCACCGTGTTCCTTTACGAAATCGCCGAGGACCCGACGTCGCGCAACCGGCCACCGGTGCGCTCCCAGCCACCCGACCCGCCGGTCACCCGCAAGCCGCCGATGGCTCTGCTGCTGCGCTATCTGGTCACCCCATGGGGCGGTGACCAGGAGACCCAGCACCGGATGCTCGGCCGGGCGATGCAGACGTTCTACGACGACGCGATCCTGGACGGCACGCAGCTGTCCGGCAGCCTGGCGGCGAGCACCGACTCGCTGCACCTCAGCCTCACCCCGCTCACCCTCGACCAGAAGTCCTGGGTCTGGTACGCGATCCAGAAGCCGTACCGGCTTTCGCTGAACTACGAGGTCCGCGTGGTCAACCTGGACTCCGCCACCGAGACGGCGGTCCGCCCGGTGCACAGCCGGGTCATCAGCGGGGCGGCGACGCCATGAGCCGTTTCCTGCCGCTGGCACGCTCGACCCTCCACAGCCCCGCCTGGTTCATCCCGTTCGACGACTATGCCCGGCGGGTGCGCAGTGCCGGGGTGACGGTCCAGCTGGACCGGTTCGAGGACGGCGCCTGGCTGCCGCTGGACGACGCGGCGGTGCGCACGCCCAGCGCCGCCTTCGCCTATCCGGGTCTTGGCCGGTGCGCCGAGCCGTGGGCGGCGCCGCCGCGGCGCCACCGGGCCCGGTTCGCGGCCGCCGGCTACCAGCCGCTGTACCCGGCCGACGGGCAGCCGTTCTCGGCCGGTCTGGTGGGCGTCGAGTTCCTGGTGCACCCGTACGACGACACCCACCCGCCGGCGGCGGCGGAACCGCGGCTGGTCCGGCTACTGCCGGGTGTCTCCTTCCCCTATCCGCCGGGTGTGCGCACGGTGCACGGCGCCGTGGTCGACGCGGCCACCGCCCAGCCGATCGCCAATGTGCTGGTGGAGGCCGAGGGACGGACCAGCCGGGACCTGACGCCATGGCACGAGCGCACCCTGTCCGACGCCACAGGCGCCTTCCGGCTGGCCCTGCGGTGGGAGGGCGAGAAGACCGGTGAGCACGCCGTCGAGGAGACCTTCCACCTGCGGGCCACCGAGCGGCCGTGCAGATCCGGATCGCTGGTCGTGCGGCTGCCGCAGGACATCGAGCGCCGGCACGTCATAGAGATCCGCGAGAGTTAAGGAGCCGTCCATGGCGGAGTATCTGAGCCCCGGGGTCTACATCGAGGAGGTCGATGCGGGCCCACGGCCGATCGCGGGGGTGAGCACCAGTACGGCCGGCATGGCCGGGGTCACCGTACGCGGCCCGTACACCGGCAAGCCCAAGCTCGTCACCAACTTCCTCGAGTTCCAGAGCACGTTCGGCGGGTTCGTCCCCGAGCCGGACGCCCTGATCCGGGACACCTGGGCGGGCGATCCGGCCGAAGGCGGCCGCTGGTGGCTCTTCCCGCTGGCGGTCAAGGGCTTCTTCGACAACGGCGGCCAGCACCTGTACATCAAGCGGGTCGCCGCCAAGCAGGCGACACCGGCCTCGGGCGTCCTGGGCCACGGCCTGGTGAGCCCGATCGCCGGTGACGCCGCCAAGGGCGCCACCCGCCTGGAACTCGGCCACCTGATCGGGTTCACCGGCGTGGGGCAGCAGATCCAGATCTTCCGCGGCGACGACCAGCAGTCGATCCACACCGCCGGTGTCGCCGCCTACGACGCGACCGCCCACCGGATCGAACTGGACGCCGAGCTGCCCGCGGAGGTCAGGACGGCCCGCGGCGACTACGTGCAGATCGGCACCCGCAGCACGGAGGAAACACTGGAGTTCACCGCCGTCAGCCCCGGCTCGTGGGGCGGCGGCGTCCAGGTGCGGATCCAGCCGATGGCCGGGGCCGCGCTGCCGGTGCTGCCGGATCCGCAGGAGGGCGCGCTGTTCATCACGCAGCTGGCCGCGGACGCCGCCGGGGACAGCGAGACGGTCGAGGTCGCCGCGAGGACCGGACTCGACCCCGACGACCTGCCCGCCGACGTCTGGGTGCAGATCGGCGCCGGCCGGTTCAAGGTTCAGCTCAGCCAGCCCGCGGACGGGAAGGTGACGCTGACCCTGCCTTCGGGTACGTCCCATGAGGCATGGCGCAAGGGGCTGCTGGTGCGCCGCGTGCGCCGGGGCAACACCTCAGCGGGACCCGCGCTGCGGGTCGGCGGGGCGAGCCGGCTGTACGACGGCGCCGTCGTCCAGCTCGACGACGGCACCAGCCTGACCATCCGCACCGTCCAGTCGGTCGCCGCGGACGTCGTCACCTTCGACGGAAACGTGCCCGGAACGCTCTTCGAAACCGACCGGCTGCACCTGGTCGAGGCGCAGGTCGACGCCCGGTTCACCGACCCTTCGGGGACGGTGGTGACGGAGTCGTACCGCAACCTGCGGCTCACCGGCGACGCGCCGTCGAACCTGGCGACCACCCTGGCCGGCCGCTCGCAGCTGGTGCGGGCGACCGCGCTGGCCGGCCTGTCCACCGACCCGGCGAAGTTCCCCGTGCCCGCGGTCGGCTCCTGGCTGACCCTGGCGGACGGGGACGACGCCTACGGAAGCCTGAGCGTCGCGGACTTCGTCGGCGAGGACGGCGGCAGCGGCAAGCGCACCGGCATCGCCGCGCTGGAGGACATCGACGAGGTGGCCGTCTGCGCGGTGCCGGGGGTGTGGTCCGGGACCGTCGAATCGGCCCTGATCACCCACTGCGAACTGCTCCGCGACCGGTTCGCGATCCTCGATCCGCAGGACGGTCTGGGCATCGAGGGCATCCAGGCGTTCCGTGAGCCGTTCGACACCAAGTACGCGGCGCTCTACCACCCGTGGCTGGTCACCCGCGACCCGTCGACGGGCCGCGACACCGAGGTGCCGCCGTCGGGCCACATGGCCGGGATCTACGCCCGTACGGACGTGGAGCGCGGGGTGCACAAGGCACCGGCGAACGCGGTCATCCGCGGCATCCGGCTGACCGACGGCATCGCCCAGGACGTCACCAAGCGCCATCAGGACCTGCTCAACCCCAAGGGCATCAACGCGCTGCGGTTCTTCCCCGGGATGGGCCACCGGGTGTGGGGCGCGCGCACGCTCTCCTCGGACAGCTCATGGAAGTACATCAACGTCCGGCGGCTGTTCCTCTACCTGGAGGAGTCGATCGACGAGGGCACCCAGTGGGTGGTGTTCGAGCCGAACGACGAGGCGCTGTGGGCCCTGGTCCGCCAGACGGTCACCAACTTCCTCACCACCGTCTGGCGCAGTGGCGCGCTCGCCGGGACGACCGCCGACGAGGCGTTCTTCGTCGCCTGCGACCGCACCACGATGACGGAGGACGACCTGGCCAACGGCCGCCTCATTTGCGTCATCGGCGTCGCGCCGGTCTTCCCGGCGGAGTTCGTGATCTTCCGGATCCAGCAGAAGACCCGCGAGAGCCAGCTCGCCTGAGTGCCCGACGAGGACTGAAGAGAGGCCACCATGCCGCCCGTTACCAGGGACGATCCGTACGCGTCCTACAACTTCCAGATCATCGTCACCAACGTCAGCGACGACGGGGTCGCGGTGAGCGGGTCCTTCACCGAGGTGAGCGGGCTGGAGCTGGAGGTTCCGCCGATCGAGTACCGCACCGGGAGCGAGGACATCACCGTCCGCAAGATCCCGGGGCTGAAGAAGTTCACCAACCTCACCTTCAAGCGCGGCATCACCGGCCACGTCGGCTTCTGGAACTGGGTCGTCGAAGCCCTCAACGGCAAGGTGCGGCGCACCTCCGGGTCGATCGTGCTGCTGGACGAGAACCGCCAGGAGGCCATGCGCTGGAACTTCGACCGCGGCTGGCCGACCAAGTACACCGGCCCGACGCTCAGCGCCACCAAGAACGAGATCGCCATGGAGACCCTCGTCCTGGCGGTCGAGAAGCTGGAGATCGACGCCTGACATGGCCGGCGAAGCGCTTCCCGGCGTATCCCTGACGTCCGCGACCCGTGACCCCGACACGGAGCCGCTGCGCACCGACGTGGCGGCGTTCCTGGGCCGGCTCCGCCGCGGCCCGGTCGGCACTCCCGTGCGCGTGGAGAGCTGGAACGACGTCGTGGCCGCCTTCGGACCGCCGAACGGCGCCTTCGCCACCCCGTACGCACTGCGCGGCTTCTTCGAGAACGGTGGCCGCACCGCCTGGGTGCTCCGCGTGTCCGGGCCGGCCACCACGGCCCGGACCCGGTGGCCGGCCGGTCCTCTGAGCGGGCTGGCCGCCACGGGCTTCCGGGTGGTCGCCGCCAGCCCCGGCGCCTGGGCCAACGGCGCCCGCGTCGCCATCCGCTACCAGTCCAGCACGGTCGCCGGCCCCCCCACCGTGGGCGTACGGGTCCTGCTGCCCGGCGAGCCGCCCGAGACCTTCCCCGGGCTGCCGCTCACCGACGTGGCTGACCGGCTGACCGCGTCCCGCTACATCCGGCTGATCCCGGACGGGCCGCCACCACCGCCGGGACCACCCGGCCCCATCACGATGTCCTGGGACCTCGCCCTCGCGGGCGGCACCGACGCGGCGCCCACCCGCGACGCGTACGCGGACGCCGTCACCACCCAGGCCGAACTGCCGGAACCGGCGCTGGTGGCGCTGCCGGACCTCGGCACGGATCTGTCCGGCACCACCCACACCGACCTGGTGCTGGAACTGCTGCGCAGCATCGAGCCGTCGCACGACCGGCTCGCCGTCCTGGACGTACCGCCCCGGCTGTCCTCCGTGGACGAGGCGGCCGGCTGGGCGGAGTCCCTGGCGGCCACCGGCGATGCCGGGCTGCTCGGCTGCGCCGCCGTCTACCACCCGCCGCTGTGCGTCCCCGACGGGCACGACCTGCGCGTCGTCCCGGCGTCCGGGCACGTCCTGGGCGTCATCGCCCGCCTCGACGGCGAGCGCGGCGCCCACCACACGCCCGCGAACGCCGTGATCCTGGAGGCGGTCGACCTCGCTGCCGAGTACCCCGAACCGCAGCAGGTCCGGCTGTTCGACGCAGGCGTCAACCTGCTCCGGTGCACCCGCGGGCAGGGGCTGATGGTGTGGGGCGGGCGCACCCTGTCCGCCGACCCGCGCACCCGCTACATCGCGCATCGCAGGCTGGTGCACCTGCTGGTGCGGGCCATCCGGCGGGCGGCGAGCCCGCTGGTGTTCGACGTCAACTCGCCCGAACTGCGGCTGACCCTGGTGCGGGCGCTGACCTCCGTACTCCTGTCGGCCTTCCGCGCCGGGGCGCTCGCCGGTGACCGGCCCGAGCAGGCGTTCCGGGTGGTGTGCGACGACACCAACAACCCGCCCGAGCAGGACCCGGGGCAGCTGGTCTGCGAGTTCGAGGTCGCCCCGGCCGTCCCCATGGAGTTCATCCGGCTCCGTCTCGTACTCGGCCAGGACCGAGACCTGGAGGTAATCGAGGCATGACCCTGGATCCCCTGCCCAAATACCGCTTCCTGGTCACCCTCGACCCCGGCGACGCCTATCTGCCGCCCGCGCAGGCACTGTTGCTGCCCCTGGCCGCGTCCGGCGCGTTCCAGGAGGTCACCGGGCTCGGCGCGCAGCTGGAGGTGACGAGCTACCCGGAGGGCGGCCGCAACGACTCGGTCCACCAGCTGCCGCTGCGCCACTCCTGGAACCGGATCACGCTCAAGCGCGGCGTGGTGCGCGACCCGGGGCTGTGGTCCTGGTACCAGGCCGGGCTCGCCGACTCACTGGGCGCCCGCCGCGACGGCGCCGTGATCGTGCTCGGCCCGGACGGGGTGCCCGGCGCGGCGTGGGCCTTCCACGGCGGACTGGCCGCCAAGTGGAGCGGCCCGGACCTGCACGCGGAGCAGAACGCGATCGCCATCGAGTCGCTGGAGATCGCGCACGAGGGGTTGACGAAGGTCCTGCAGGACGCCGCGGCGGACGCTCTGTCGCGCCTGGGCCGAGGGAGGTGACCGGTGTGTCGAAGGTGACCATTCACCAGCTGGAGGTCCGGTTCCAGGTGGACGGCGACGACGGCGCCGTGTTCACGGAGCTGTTCAACAAGCACATCCAGGCCTGGGCGAAGCTGTACGAGGACCAGTGCGCCCGAGCCCAACGCACCCAGACGGAACGCAGCTTCGGGGACGGGGAGGGCCAACAATGAGCGTGACCCCCGTGTCCTTCGCCCGCCAGGGCGCCGCCCGGGCCCGCCTGGAGATCGTCCGCCCGGTGATCGCCGACGAACGGCAGCGGCGGATCCCGCTGCGGTTCAACCCCACCGACTACAAGCTGAGCAAGAGCAACACGTTCGCCGAGATCACCATCCCCGGCCTGGAAACCCCGCCCCTGCAGTACATCCGCGGCGGCACGGAAACCCTCACGGTCCAGGCGCTGGTGGACACCTCCGACACCCTGGAGAACGTACGGACCGCCTACGTCAACGCACTGCGCAACCTGCTGCGGCCCGACAGCCGCGAACACGCGCCACCGGTCGTCCGCTTCGTCTGGGACGAGGAGGTCTTCACCGGCGTCGTGGAGAAGCTGGACGTCAACTACCAGCTGTTCCGGCCGGACGGGGTGCCGCTGCGCGCCATGCTGGACCTCTCGCTCAAGGAGTTCCGTACGGCCGCCGTGCAGGTCGCCGAGACACCGCGCTCCTCGCCCACGGTGGAGAAGAGCTATGTCGTGCGCCGCGGCGACACGCTCAGCTCCATCTCCGCCGCGCTGTACCGGCGGCCCGACGCCTGGCGGGAGCTGGCGCGCGCCAACGGCATCAGCGATCCGCGCGACCTGCGGCCGGGCCGGGTGCTGACCGTGCCCCGGCTGCCGTGAGGAGGGCGCGATGAGCACCCCCGCACCCGAGGTGGCCCCGCCCGACCGGTACGCGCCGGAGTTCGAGGTGCGCATCGAGGGCCTGGAGATGGACCCGTCCACCAAGAACGACATCATCGACATCAAGGTGAACCGGGACATCGACGAGATGTCCGGCTTCGATCTCACCCTGAACAACTGGGACGACGCGCACCTGCGGTTCAAGCACAGCGATTCGGCGAACTTCCGGCTCGGCGGCCGGGTCACGGTGCGGCTCGGCTACGCCGACAAGCTGCTCACTGTCGCCACCGGGACCATCTCCACGCTCAGCCCGAAGTTCACCGACGGCGCCTCGCCCACCGTCCAGGTCAGCGGCGTGGACGGGCTGCTGCGGCTCAAGGACCGCAAACCCACCGAGAACGAGACCAAGATCTACCGCAATGTGCCCGACTGGCGCATCGCCGAGCAGATCGCCCAGCGCAACCACCTGCGCATCGAGGTCACCAGGGAAGGGCCCACCCACGATGTGGTGGTGCAGAAAAACCAGGACGACGCCACGTTCCTGCTGGAGCGGGCCAAGCGGCTGGACTTCGACTGCTACATCCTGCCGGACGCGAAGACCGGCGAGGACACGCTGTACTTCATCAAGCCGACCGACGGCCGCGACGGCCGCCCGATCCGCGTGTACCGGCTGGCGTACGCGCCGGGGCTGACCACCGGCCCCACCGGCCAGCCCGCGGGGCTGATCCCCAACCTGATCGAGTTCACCCCGACGCTGACGGTGTCCCAGCAGGTCAGCAAGGTCACCGTGCGCGGCTGGGACTCGCGTACGAAACAGCCCATCGCATTCACCGCGACCGCCGAGAACCTTCCCGCCGGGCAGAACACGGCCGACGGGCAGAGCGGGCCGCAGGCCGCCGAGTCCACGCTGCAGGGCCGCCAGGAGGTCATGGTCGACGCGCCGGTCGGCAGTGACCAGGAGGCCCGCGAACTGGCGATCAGCCTGCTGCGCGAGCGGGCGTACGAGTTCATCACCGCCACCGGCAAGGTGGCGGGCCTGCCCGAGTTGCGGCCCGGCGACAACCTCGAGATCTACGGGCTCGGCCGCCGCTTCTCCGGCACCTACTTCGTCAAACGGGTCGAGCACACC
Source organism: Streptomyces sp. NPDC029466 (assembly GCF_055574515.1). Taxonomy (NCBI): domain Bacteria; kingdom Bacillati; phylum Actinomycetota; class Actinomycetes; order Kitasatosporales; family Streptomycetaceae; genus Streptomyces; species Streptomyces sp. NPDC029466. The sequence goes on along the minus strand of NZ_JBVHZH010000043.1, from coordinate 36,128 downwards.
CTCAACACCAGCGGTTTCTTCACCCAGTTCACCGCACGGCGGATCCATCAGGGGGACCAGTGACCATGAGGGGCACGCCACGCGCCCGTTCCACCGACAAGCGCTACTACGGCGTGGTCGAAGCGCTCGTCGTGGAGAACGAGGGCAACGACGAGGGCCAGGTCAAGCTGAAGTTCCCCTGGTTCGACGACACCACCGTCACCGACTGGATCCGGGTCGGCCAGCTGTACGCGGGAAACGGCTACGGCTCGGTGTTCGTGCCCGAGAAGGGCGACGAGGTGCTCGTCGCCTTCGTGCACGGCGACATGCGGTACCCGATCGTCCTGGGCGGCCTCTACAACGGCGAGGACAAACCGCCGACCGCCCGCACCGACGGCCGCGACCAGAAGATGATCCGGACCAAGCACGGCCATGAAGTGCTCCTGGACGACACCGAGTCCAAGGCCGCGGTACGGATCACCTCCGCCGCCGGACACGTGGTGGAGCTGGACGACCAGGGCAAGGCGATCCGGATCACCGCGGCCGAGGGCGGCAGCGTCACCGTGACCGCCCAGGGCGACATCACCCTCAGGGCGCCGAAGGTGACCCTCGATTCGCCCTCCATCGACCTCGGCGGCGGCGCCACCGAACCCCTCGTCCTCGGCAACGCGCTGCTCCAGGCTTTCAACACCCACACCCACCCCTCCGCCACCGGGCCGACCGGCCCGCCGGCCCCGCCGCTCACCCCGGCCGTGCTGGCCAAGAAGGCGAGGACGGCATGAGCGAGGAGTTCCTCGGGACCGGCTGGCGGTTTCCGATCCTGCCCGACGCGTCCGGGCGGCTCGGCTACGCCGTCGGCGAGGAGAGCATCGAGCACTGTCTGCGGGCGCTGCTGCTCACCGGCACCGGCGAGCGCGTCATGCAACCCGAACTGGGCACCCGCGCCCATGAGTTGCTGTTCGCTCCCGGCAGCGTGCAGAACCTGCGCGACCTGGAGCACTCGATCGCCGCCGCCGTCCGCGACCACGAGCCGCGCGTGGAACTGGAGGAGGTCCGCGCGGAGGCCGACCCGGCCGACGAGTCGCGGATCACCGTCTCGATCGTCTACCGCATCCGGCGCAGCAACACCAAGGCGAACCTGGTGTTCCCCTTCTACACCGGGCTCACGGGCCTCACGGGATCCGTTGGGGGGACGCCATGACGTTGCCCGCGCCCAAGCTGGACGACCTCACCTGGTCCGACATGATGGCGGCCATCCGCCGCCGCATCCCCGCCGAGTCGGACGGCACCTGGACACTGCACGCGCCCGTCGACCCCGGTGTCACCCTCCTCGAACTCTTCGCCTACCTCCTCGAACAGCGGCTGTACTGGCTCGACCAGGTGCCGGACGCGCTCGTGGTCGCCATACTGCGGCTGCTCGACATCGACCCGCCGCGCCCCGCCCACCCTGCCGCCACCGTGCTGCGCCTTGCCGCACAGCAGGAGGACACCGCCGTACCCCTCGTCCCCGCGGGGACGGCGCTGACCCGGGACCCCACGGGCCGGATCGTGTTCACCCTCGACGACGACGTGGCCGTCCTCCCGCTCGCCGAGGGCGGTGAGATCACCGTGTGGACCGACCGCGACCGCACGGCGGACCTGCGGGCCCGCCGTGGCATCGCCCTGCTGGCGAGCGACGGCGACCCGGCCGAGGCCCGCTTCACCTTGCCACTCACCGGAGAGCACCCGGCGCCCGGCCCGATCTGCCTGCTCGTGGAACTGGACGCGCCCGCCGTGTGCGTACCGTCGTGGCTGCCCGGGGCGATCGAGGATGTGCCGCCGCCCGCCGAGCTGACCTGGTCCTGGTTCCGCCCGGGCACGGGCATCTCCGGCGAGTTCGAAAAGATCGAGGACGGCACGGCCGGCCTCCGCCGGTCCGGAATCGTCCGGCTCCACCCTCCCGCCGACTGGACCACCCAGGACACCGGGCTCCTGGTGTCGACCCCGGCCGCCACCTACGCGGCCCCGCCCCGCCTCCTCCAGCTCGCCGTCAACGTGTCCGCCGCACACCACCGCACGTACCGCACGGTGGACGGCGCCGACCTCCAGGAGCAGATCGAGGCCTGGCTCAGGCTGCCCGGACAGCACCTCGTCCTGCCGGACGCCGCCGACCGCCTCCTGGAGGTCATCACCGTGCGCCTGGCGGGCGATGAGTGGACGCGTGTGCCGGACTTCACCTTCGGCGCACCGGCGGACCGCATCTTCGTACTCGACCGGGCCGAGGGCGCGCTGGTGTTCGGCGACGGACTCACCGGACGCATCCCCCACTCGGACCCGGACGTGCACGTGGCCTACGTGACCGGCGGCGGCAGGGACGGCAACGGCGGCATGACCGCCAACTGGCTCCCGGCCACCGACGATCCGGCCGGGATCGGCGCGGTCTCGGCCGCCAACCTCGTACGGGCCGAAGGCGGCGCGGACCCGGAGACGGTTCCCGAGGCGCGGCAGCGCGCGGCCGCGTCGCTCGGCGAGGTGACCCGCGCGGTCACCGCCGACGACTTCGTCACCCTGGCCCGTACGACCCCGGGCGTCGCCGTGGCCCGCGCCTACCCGGCCCTCGGCGAGCACCCCGGCTTCCCGTGCGCCACGGTGCCCGGCGCGGTGACCGTGCACATCGTCCCCGCCGCACCCCGGGACGACCTCACCCGCGAGGACTTCGTCGCCGCGCCGCTGCCCGACCCGGGCATGCTGCGCGAGGTCGCCGCCCGCCTCGAAAAGGCGCGGCTGCTCACCTCCGAGGTCTTCGTCCGCGGGCCCCGCTACCGCGATGTCGCCCTGCGCATCGACCTCTCCGGTGACCCGGCCGACCGCACCCGCGTGGCCACCGCGGTGACCGCGGCGCTGCGCCGCTTCCTCGACCCGCTGGTGGGCGGCGACGACCAGGACGGCTGGCCGTTCGGGCAGCCGCTGCGGCCCTCGGCCCTGCTGCGGGCCGCGCAACGGGCGCTGGGGGACCTCGCGGACATCGCCGCCATCGGCGTCGGCCTCGACGGAGCCGACGCGGACGAGACGTGCGACGAGGTGCCGCTCGCGGCCGGGGAGCTTCCCGTGCTGCGCACGGTCCGCACCCGGATCGTGCCCGCTGTCGAACCGGGGGAAGGGCTGACATGACCGGCGACGTGTGGTGGGAGCGGGACGCCCGGGAACAGGAGCGGGCGGACGGCCGGACCGTGCCAGGACCGGGGCCCAGCGGCGTCCAGCCCGAACTCGTCGACGCCACCCGCGAGGCGGTCCGCACCGCCGTCCGCGGTCGCATCGCGGGCTACGCCCCGGACTGGACCGACCCCGACCGCCAGGATGCCGGTGTCGCGCTCGTCCGCCTCTTCGGCACCCTCGCCGAACCCGTGCTCGGCCGTGTCAACCGGCTCCCGGAGAAGGCGCTCGCCGAACACCTGGCGACGGCGGGCGTGCGGCGGCGCCCGGCCGGAGCGGCGGCCGCGCTCCTCGAGTTCACCGTCAATCCGCCCGACGGCTCCTCCGTCCTCGTCCCCGCCGGGTTCCAGAGCGCGGCCTCCACCCCGGCGGGGCAGGTCGTCTACGAGACGGACCAGGACCTGTACGCCACACCGGCCACCCTCGGCGCCCTCGCCGTCCAGGAGGCCGGACGGCTGGAGTCCCTGCCGCTGGGGCCGTCCGGGCCCAGCCGCCCCTTCACGCCCTTCGGCCGCGACCCGCAGCCCGGCAACGGGCTGTGGATCGGACTCGCCGGACCGGCCGGCCCCTACCCGCGGCTGTCGCTGGGCTTCGTGGTCGTCGCCGCGCCCCCCGCGCCCGCGGCCTCCGGCGGACTGACGCCCCTGCCGCTGCCGCCCGCGCCGCTGCTGCGCTGGGACGTGCTGGACGGCACCCGGCTCGTCCCCGCCGAGGTGCTGCGGGACTCCACGGCCGGGCTCAGCGCCAACGGGACCGTCGAGCTGCGGGTGCCGCGCTCGTGGCAGCCGGGCAGCCCGCCCGGCGCCCGGCCCCGGCCGCTGCTGCGCTGGCTGCGCCTGCGGATCGCGCACGGCGCCTTCCCCGGCCCGGCGCCGATCCTGTCCGGACTGCGGCTGAACGTGGTCACCGCCACCGCCGCCCGCACCATCCGCGACGAGCCGCTCCAGCCCGTCCAGGACGGTACGGCGACCGCGCGGCGGCGCATGAAGCTCAGCCAGGTGCCCATCCTCGCCGGATCGGTGGTCATCGAGGTCGACGACGACACGGGCGGCGACGTGTTCGGCACCACCGCCGGAGCCTCCACCCGGTGGCGCGAGGTGGAGAGCCTGGCCGGGTACGGCGCCGACGACCGCGTGTTCACCGTGGACCACGAGAGCGGGGAAGTGACCTTCGGGGACGGCGTCAACGGCATGGCCGTCCCGCCCGGCTTCCGCAACGTCCGCGCCGTGCGCTACCGCGTGGGCGGCGGCAGCGCCGGCGCCGTACGGGCGGGGGCCGTGAGCGGAGTGGTGACCGCGCTGCCGTTCGTCACCGGCGTGGGCAACCCCTTCCCGGCCTCCGGCGGTTCGGACGCTGAGCCCGACGCCGACGCCATGCGCCGCGGCGTCGGCGAACTGCGGGCCCGCGGCCGGGCCGTGGCCCCCGCCGACTACGGTCAGCTCGCCCTCCGCGCACCCGGCGCCTCGGTGGCCCGCGCCCGGGGCGTGCCCGGCCTGCACCCCGACTTCGCCGGAAAGCCGATCCCCGGCGTCGTGGGCGTCCTCGTCGTACCCTCCGTACCGCCGGGCGACGACGCCGCCGAACCGCCCGTCCCCACCGCCGCCACCCTGCGGGCCGTCGCCGACTTCCTGTCGCGCGACGCCGCACCCGCCGGGGTCACGGTGGTCGCCGCCCCCGCCCCCTACCGCCGCGTCGGCGTGGAGTCCTGGGTCACGCTCGACCCGGACCTCGACCGGGCCGCGGTCCTGGCCCGGGCGGGCGACACGGTGCGCACCTACCTGGATCCGCTGCGCGGCGGGGAGGACGGCGCGGGCTGGCCGTTCGGCGGCGCGCTGCGGCACACCGCGCTGGTCCGGCGGCTCCTGGCGGTCGACGGGGTGCTGGCCGTCACCCGGCTCTCGCTCACCGTCGACGGCATGCGCCTGCCGCCCTGCACCGACCACGCCCTCCCGCCCCACACCCTCGTCTGGCCGGAGCGCCCGCTGCTGATCCCGGTAGGAGACCAGCCATGACGTGCACCCCGCACCCCGCGACCTTCCGTCTGCTCGACGCCTACGTCGGCTGGGACGAGCAGGAGGCCCAGGACATCGTCGGTTTCGGCGATCCGTCCGGCCTCCGCCTCGCCCACCCCGGCAGCGCACCCGAAGGCCCCACCAGGGGACAGCTGCTGCCGTGGTTCCCCGACCCCCGCCTCGCGCCCGGGTGCGGGCCGTGCGCCTGGTACCTGCTCATCCCCGGAGAGCGGCGGCTGCTGCGCCGCGACTCCTGCGGCGCCTTCACTCCGGTCTGGCCGCCCGGCTGCGACCCCGGCCTGCTGCGCGAGCCGGTCTCGGTCGCCGCGCGCGGACACCGGCTGGCCGTCGTGGACTCCGGCCGTGTCCTGGTGTGGCACCGCGAGGGCGCGCAACTCGCCGGGGTGATCCGGGCCGAGCGGCCCCGCTGGGCCGTCCCCGCCCCCGGCGACGAGATCCTGGTGGCCTGCCAGGGCAGCACGGACGTGAGGCGGTATGACCAGACGGGCCGCTTGCGGGGCGTGCTCCGCACCGGCGCCCGCGGCGAGGTCATCGGCCTGCGCACCGGACGGGAGCGGACCGTGTGGCTGCTCACCGACGACGGCGGACGGCTCACGATCCACCGGGGCGGCCACCGCCGCCCCTTCGACACCGTCGCCATGGACGAGCTGGCCGCCGCCCTTCCGCCATCCGCCCTCACCTCGGCCGACGACGACGGGTTCTGCCTGAACGAGAAGGGCCCCGACGGCCCCCAGACCACCTGTTACACCTGGCAGGGCCGGCCCAAGGACCCCGCACCGCCCGCCACTGACGCGTACGTGACCAGCGGGTCGTACGTCACCACCCTGATCGACAGCGGCATTTCGCGCTGCCGCTGGCACCGCGTCCGCGTGGACGCCGACGTGCCCGACGGGACGGCCGTCACCGTACAGATCGTGGTGACCGAGGACAGCCACTACGACGACAGCGACTGGCAGGTGTCGGCCCCGGGAACCACGGACTTCCTCGTGGACCAGCCGCCCGGCCGCTTCCTGCGGCTGCGACTGGGGCTCTCCGGCGACGGCGCCGCGACCCCGGTCGTCCGCCGGATCCGGCTGGACTTCCCCCGGGTCACCAGCGCCGATCTGCTGCCGCCCGCCTTCCGCGAGGACCCCGCGGCCGACGACTTCACCGAACGCTTCCTGTCGCTGTTCGACGCCACGCTCGCCCAGCTCGACCGGGTCATCGAGCGGTATCCGGCACTCCTGGACCCGGCCGGCGTCCCCGACCTGGTGCTGCCGTGGCTCGCCGGGCTGCTGGGCCTGTCGTACGAGGCGGGCTGGGACGCCCGCACCCGGCGCAGGTTGCTGGCCGCCGCCCCGGAGCTGTACCGGCGCCGGGGTACGCCGTGGGCGCTGCGGGAGGCGGTGCGCATCGTGTTCGGGGTGACCCCGGTCGTCGACGAACTGGCGACGGACCGCCGCTGGGCACACCTGCACGCGTCCGTCGGCGGCTCCGGCGTGGAGCCGGGACGGGACCAAGGGCTGGGCGCCATAAGGCTGTTCGGCCGGTCGGCGAGCCGGTTCCGGGTCGGCGGCTCGGCGCTGGGTGCGGCGCCGCTGCGGGCGTTCGGCGCCCCCGACAGCGACCCGTTCACCGCGCACGCGCACCGGTTCCGGCTGGCCTTGCCCGCCGGGTCGGCGGACGGGACGGCGCTCGCGCGGCTGGTGGAGCGGCAGGCGCCCGCGCACACGGTGGGGTCGGTACGGACCGGTGGTGCGGGTTTCGTGGTCGGTTCGCGGTCCACGGTCGGCGTGGACACCGCGTTCGTCCCGCTTCCGCGGCCCGTACTGGACGGCGCGCAACCCCTGCGGCTGAACCGCGACGGGGTGCTGAGGCCGGGGCCAAGAGGATTGCGCCGAGGGGTGGGCGTGGGAGTCGTCTCCGCCGTCGGTGTGCACACACAGGTGTCGTGAGAGGACGTGGCGATGACGGAGACAGAGACATCGAGGTCATGCACGGAGGAGTTCGACGCGCCACCGCTGCGCCGGCTGCGGTACTTCCACGGCCAGATGCTGGGCGCGCGGGACTTCCAGCGTGAACAGGACTACCACCGCGAGAAGCTGAAGCTGCGCATGCGCTGTCTGCTCGGCTACGGCGTGGTGTGCGGCCTGTACGTGGAACCGGCACCGGGTGACGAGGACGACTGCCCGCCGGACACCGGCGAGGAAACGCCATCCGCCGAACAGAGCGAGGGCGACGCCGAACAGCGGCACACCCGGCGCAGGGCCAACGTGACGATCAGCCCCGGCCTGGCCGTGGACTGCGACGGCAACGAGGTCGTGGTGCGCGGCGGCTGCGCGATCGACCTGTGGAAGGCGCTGCCACCGCACGAACGGGACACCGACACCGTCTGGATCGGCATCGAGTACGCCGAACGGCCCGTCGAGCCCACCCGCGCCGTCTACAACGACGCCTGCGCGGACACTGCCGACTGCGAGTTCGGCTGGACGGAGGAGTGCTACACGGTACGGGTCACCGGGTGCGAGCCGCCCGCGGACGAGCGCTGCGACACCTGCTGCTCGGCATGCGAGCACAAGGTGCTGTGGCTGGCCAGGATCGACTGCGTGGACTGGTACGAGCCGGTGCGCCGCCACCAGATCCACATGAACGTACGCCGCCCCTTCGGCCGCCACGTGCCCACCGTGATCACCGGCATCAACTGGATCCACGGACACACCTACACCATCGACGAGGCCAAGGCCCTCCTCGGCACCCAGGACGAGGACGGCGGCCTCGTGGTGCGGTTCTCCTCCGGCGTACGGACCGACACGCTGCGGCCCGGTGTGGTGGAACTCCAGGTGATCGAGGGCGGCAGCGGACGCAACGCCTCCACGTGGTACATGGGCGGCAGGTTCGCCGCACCCGACACCGAACCGGATCCCGAAACAGACGGCGAATGCGACGAGTTCACCGAGCAGTTCCGCTACCGCCAGACCACCCGCGAGACGCTGCAGGACGGCGACCGCCTCCTGATCACCGTCCGCGCCGCGTTCCTCCTCGACCGCTGCTGCCGCCCGGTCGACGGCACCCACGTCGGCGGACGCGTACCGACCATCGACGACCACAACACCCGGTCCGACGCCGCGCACGGCGGCTGCGGCCTCCCGCCCTCGGGCATCGGCCCCTGGACGTCCGGCACCGGTGCGGGCGGGGACGTCTTCGAGAGCTGGTTCTTTGTGAAGGAGCGCTGATCATGCGAACAGACTGCGGATGCGGCTGCGGTGGCGACGCCACCCGGACCTCCGCCTTCGTACGTCCTCGCTTCTTCGCAGGGCAACTGCTGACCGAGGACGACCTCAGCCTGCTGGTCGAGTACACGACGGCGAAGCGCAGACTCCACAACCGCTCCCTGTACGGGCCCGGCGTCATCTGCGGCCTCGGCGTCACCTGTGACCCGTGCGGCGGCGGAACCGTGGCCGTCCACCCCGGGCACGCCCTCGACTGCGCCGGGAACGACATCGTCGTCGCCTGCACCGAACGCGTCGACGTCACCGCACTGGTGCAGGAGCGGCGCGTGCAAGCCCTCGGCGTGGAATGTGGGGAAAACTGCGGCAGCGACGCCGACGAGGGCGGCCGCCGCTACGGGCTCTACGTGCAGTACCAGGAGCTTCCCGTCGAACCGGTGGCACCGTACGCCACGGAAGAGCCCTGCCCCTCACCGGGATGCGTGCCGTCCAGGGTCCAGGAGGGGTACCGCTTCGTCGTCAAGTGCGACGACTTCGAGGACCACCGCCACAACCCCGGCACCCGGCTCCTCGCGAGCATCGGCGGCCTCCCACGGGCCGACCAGGCCCGCACCCGCGACCGGCGGCTCGCGTTCTACGCCGACGCCCTGACCGCCGCGTCGACCGGCACCGGCCGGACCTTCCGCTTCGACGCCGCCGACGCGCAGCGGTACGCCACCGCGCTGAAGTGGCTGCGCGACAACGCGGGGGGAGAGGGGACGCCGTCCCCGCCGACGGTCCGCGAGATGACCGAGCACGTACGCGGGCTCGCCGCCGCCGTCGCCCGGTTCGACACCTACGACGCGGCCGGTCAGGACCAGCTCCGGCAGAACTACCCGGACCTCGCCACCGTGCGGGAGGCCCGCGGCGCCCTGGGCACGGCGTGCGAACGGCTCCGCGGCGCGGACATGGAAGCCGCGTGGCCCGACCCGCTGCGCCGTACGATCGCCCGCGCCGTCGTCACCGAGACCGCCGCCCGGGTCGTACCGGAGCGGGGCGACCCGGACGCGCCACTGGAAGTGCGCATGCTCGCCCAGGGCCTCCCGCTCGGCCACGCCCTGCGGGTGGAGTTCCGCGCGGACCTCGGCCTGATCCGCGAATGGCTGCTGTGCCGCCTTGACCTGTCCGCCGACGTCGTCGACTGCACGCTGCGCCACGACATCGCCACCGCCGACGTCCCGCCGCTGCTCCCGGCCCCGCCGCCGGACAGCACCGAGAAGGCCACTGTCGCCGAGGTGCAGCAGATCGCGGAAGCGGCCACGATGCTGGCCACCGCGCTGCGCCGGTTCCTGACCGACGCGGCGTGCGCCACGCTGAACCCGCCGTGCGGCGACTGCACCGACACCGACGTCCTGCTCGCCCATGTGGAGCTGGAGGGCTGCGATGTCGTACGGGTCTGCTCCGCCACCCGGGAACAGGTGCTGCCGGGCGGTTCGGCCTACGGCGAATGGCTGCCCAAGCTCTACCGGCTGCGCGAACTCGCCGAGCGCGTGTGCTGCCGGCCCCTGCCCGTGTACCGGACGCTGCCGCTCCCGACCGAGGGCCCAGTCGCTCGCCCATACGCCGACGGTCTGCTCGGCGACTGGCCGCGCACCGGGGACCTGGAGGAGATGCTGTCCCTGCTGCTGACCCCCGCACCCGGCGAGACACCGCCCAAGGCGCTGCACGAACAGGTCTACACGACCCCCAGCGAAGTCACCGACAGCATGCAGGAACTCGCCAGGCTCAGGACACAGGTCGCCGATCTCACCGCCGCCGTGGAGGGCCTGCGCGCCCACATGGGCAGCGCGCAGACGCAGGTCACGCACCTACAGGAACGCCTCGCCGATCGCGAGGGCACACCGGACCCCGCACCGGACTCCTCACCGGACCAGCCCCCGGACGCAGGCGCGGGCGCGGGAGCGGACCAGGCGGTCGACGGCGCCGCCGAGCCGCCCAAGCCCCCGGTCAAACGCACCCGGTCGCCCCGCTCCCGTAACCCGAAGTCCGGTGAGACGCCATGACGGGCCCGCTGCGCCCCGCCTTCCACGAGGGGCAGGTACTGGCCGCCGCCGACCTGTCGGCCACGGTCGAGTACGCGCGCGGACCGGCCGCCCGGCACGCCCGGCACCTGCACGAATGGGGCATCGCCGAAGGGCTCGGCCTCGTCACCCAGCCCCGTACCGACCCGGCCACGGGCGTCCGTTACGTCGAGGTGAGCGTGTCGCCGGGGGTCGCCGTCGACGGGACCGGCCGCGAGGTGGTCGTCACCGATCCTGTGGTGCTGCGCGAGAGCGACTTCGACGAGGTCAACGGCGCGGATCAGCTCACGATCGAGCCCTACCCGGTCTTCCTCACCGCCGCCGACCGCGAACCGGGCGGGTCCGCCGCTCCGGTCTCCTGCTCCGGCGGCGCCACGAAGACCCGGGTGGAGGAGTCGTACCAGCTCCTCTTCGGCCGCCTCGGCGACGAGCGGCTGGTCGCGGAGCAGCAGCCGCCCGCGATCGGCACCCCGCTGGCCGATCCGCCCGTCCGCTGGCTCATCCTGCTGGGCTACGTCCAGTGGACGGACGGCCACTTCAGCGGCGTCGTGACCGAGGCGCGCGGCGTCGCGGCGCGGTTCGTGGGCGTGCGCGCGGACAGCGTCTCGGCCGCGTCAGGCGAACTGACCCTGCGCACGGCCCCGGCGGCCCAGGAGGGCAAACCGGCGCTCGTCCTGTCCGGCGGCGACACGCCGAACCTGGTCTTCGGCCTGTACCAGGGCGGCGGCACCGTCGCCCCGCTGATGACCGTGGCGGCCAACGGCAACCTCACGATCGAGGGCAGCTTCAGCGGCGGGCCGCAGGCCGGCAGCACGCTGGTCGTGTCCGGGACCGCCACCGACGGGATGCTGCTGCCGCTGCCGTCCGGCGTCACCCCGGACCAGGTCGCCGACGGACGGGTCGTGCTCCACGTCCATCTGACCCCGCGCACACCGCCCCTGGCCGACACGGCGCTGTACAGCCCGGTGGAGACCGCCGTGGACGGCGATCGGCGGGTCCGGTGCCGGGTGCGCGTGTACGACCCCGTCGCCGCGCCGGGGGAGGTCGTCGACCAGCCCGGGGCGGCCGACTTCCTGGTGGTGGCGACGGTCGCGGCAACGAACGGCGGTGGCTGACGATGACTCTTCACGTGGTGTACGCGCTCGGCACCGGTCACGTCCTGGGCTCCCTGGCCCAGACTGGCGCCGACGACCCGGCCGACGCGGCCGCACTCGTCGGGCGCGCGCTGCCGTTGCGCGTCTCCCTGAGCGACGGCAGCGTCACGACCCTGCCGCTCAGCGCCGGAAAGCTCGGCGTGGCGGCCGTGGACGACGAACCCGGAGCCCTCACCGATCCGTTGGCCTTCGGCGTCGAGCTGGCGTCCGAGGACAAACCCAAACCTGAGCTGGTGCGCCTGGCTGCGTGGGACGACGATGTCGCGCTGGCCAAGGACGGGATAACGATCAAGGTGCAGGTCCCGGCCAACCGCATCACTCCCGTGGTGGCCCTGATCTCCGACGAGCAGGACACCCATGTGCTGACCGGGGAGATCCCGGCCCAGCAGACCCAGGTGAAGCTGCCGGTGACCCTCACCGCGGGCAGCGAGCACGGTGTTCTGGTGCTCGCGGCGGGCTGGTCGGGTCACTTGGGAAGGGAGAAGGTGACATGAGCGCCCCCACCGCGCCGGCCATCGGCGGGACTGGCGAGACCGGCGACATCACGGTGCACCGCTGCACCGTGACGGTCGTCCGGCGCGGTGGGTGGAGCTGGGGCCCCGATCCACGCGGCTTGGTCCGCCGCGTGGTGGATTCCCTCCCGGAGCTGCTGGCGGACCACTTCGCCGAGCGGCTGGCGGCCGACGGGCCGGATGTGGAGATCACCGAACCGCTGATCGTCACCGTCAGGCCGGGCCGTAACGGAACGCTTCACCAGGCCACGAACGGTGGGCCACCCGTCGAGGTCCACTTCGCACCGGTGCCGATGGTGGAGATACCCGCCGACGCCGACGCCAGGGCCGACACCGACGCCCTATCGCTCGAGGACTCCTTCGCGGCGCCGCCCGAACCGTGGACCGCCCCCGGCGCCGCCGCGCTCTTCGCCGAACTCGCCGAGCGCGGCGAACTGGACGCGCTGCTCGCGCTGCTGCCGGACGAGTCCGTACGGGCGTATCTGCCCGCCCTGCTCGGCGCCGACGACACGACGGCTGCCCGGCTGCTCTCCGAACTCGTCGGGCGAGCACTGGCCACCGGGCCCGCCGAGGCGCTGCCCGAGCCGTTGCGTACCGCGGTCGCGGGCACCGACGCCGCCGACCTGCCCCGGGCACTCGCCGCTTACGTAGCGTCCGCGGACCCCGAGGAGACTGTCCGACTCGCCCGGACCCTGACCGACCCGCCCGGCCCGTCCGCCCAGGAACCGCCCGCCATCGCCACGGCGCCGCCGCCTCTGGCCCCGGGCGCCACCGCGATGGCGCCTCGCACCACCGGCGAGGTACGGGTGTGGTCCGCGCTGCCCTTCCTCCTCGCCGGGCCCCTGGCACGCATCGGCTACCTCGACACCATCGGGCCCGCCCTGGCAGGTCTCGAGCTCGCCGAGGACGCACCGCTGTTCGCGGTGGCCCTCGCGTACAAGGTGCTGGGCTCCACCGCGCGGGGCTGGCGCCGCACCGAAAGGGACACCGAGGCCGCGGCCGCCTTCGCGGGCCTCCACCCACCCGTCGCCGAGGAGCAGCTGACCGCCTTCGCCCGCCAGGTGCGCCCGGCGCTCCCGGTCCTCGACGGCGTCCTCGCGCTCTCGGTGTGCCGCGGCCACGACCCCGCCGACCCGCTCCTGATCACCGGCGCGGACGACGCGCTGCTCCTCGTCGACGCCCAGGGCATGTTCCCCATCGCCTGGGCCGCGGACGCCGCCGGGCTGCTGCCGTACTGGCAGGCGTGCGGGCGGCCGACCGTACTGCTCTGTGACGGCCCCCTGCCGCCCGGCACGCTGCGCGACCTCGCCTCGGCTGGGGTTCCGTTCCTCACCGGCGTACGCCCTCTGCGCGGCGACCCGGCGACGCGGCTGCCCTGGCGCACACCCCTGTGGGCCGCCACGGGGACAACCCCGGACCCGCGCTCGGCCGCCGAACTCCCCACCCACGCCGAACAATTCGCGGCCATGGTCACAGCCCTGGTCGCCGAGCGCCGGGCGGTACCGCTCGCGCCGGACGGCGGCCTGGAGCACACCGTCACCCTGGCCGCGGCGCTCGGCCTGTCCACGGTCGCCTGGACGCTCTGGCGCGACCGCGAGACACCGGATCCGCTCCTGGCCCTGCACCGGTTCGCCGACCTGGAGGCCACGGTGCGGTTCGAGCCCGCGGCCGTCCGGGTCCGCGTACCGATGGGACGGCGCCACGCGGACCTCCTGCGCGGCGGCCTGCTCGCCGACGTGCCCGACGTGGTCTGGCTGGGCGGCCGGACCCTGACCTTCTCGGCCGGGTGAGGAGACACATGGGCGAACCAGCGGTGGAGCACCTGCGGATCCGGCTGGCCGACACCCACCGGGCCCTGCGCGCCGCCGTCGAACGGCAGGCACGGCTCGCGGCCCGGCTCACCAGGCCGGACCTCACCCCGTACTGCGTCACCGACGAACAGGTCGACGTACTCCTCGGAGAGGTGCACGCCTTCACCGACACCATGGCCGAACCGTACGTCCCCCGGCAGCCGGAGCCGAACGCCGAACGCGACCTGCGGCGCCGCGCGTCCGCCGAGGGCACGACCCTGCCCCTGGACGCCCTCGCCACCCGGTTCGGCCTGACCCGCGCGGAACAGGACGCGCTGCTGCTGGTCGCCGCGCCCGAACTGGACCGCGGCTACGAGCGGATCTACGCCTACATCGTGGACAACCTGAACCGCCGCCTCCCCAGCGTCGAACTGCTCGTGACCGTGGGCGCGGGCCCCGGCGTGGACAGCGCACCGGCCCGCCTCACCCTCCGCCGCGCTCTCGGCCCGGCCGCGCCGCTGCGCCGCTACGGCCTGCTGCACGCGCACGGCGAGTGTGCGGTCGAACTGGCCCAGGAACTGATCCTCGGCCCCGGGGTGCTGGACTTCCTGCTGGGCTGGGGCGGCGACGTCGGACTGCTCGGCCACGACCCCGGCGAGGTCGCCCCGCCGGAACCGCGCGTGCTCTCCCCGTACCTCTCGTCGGACGAACTCACCCGGCTCGGCCGCGCCCTCGCCGCGGGCGACATCGACCTGGCCGGACTGTGGGGCTGCCCGCCCGACGGCCAGCTCGACGCCGTTCAGGCGCTGGCCCAAGCCGCGGGAGCACCGCTGCGGACCCTCACCGCCGACCCCGAGGCCGACCTGCGCACGGCCGCCGCGCTGGGCGCGGTGCTGTGGATCCCCACCGACGACCTGCACGGCGAGCAGCGGCGGCCACACGCCGACGCGATCTCCACCGCGCTGCTGCGCTCCCGCGTACCGGTGTGCCTGACCGGCCTGAAACCCTGGCGCCCGGCCGGCCTGCTCGCGGCCCGCGCCTACGCCGAACTCACCGTCCCCGTACCAGGCTTCACCGACCGCCGCGCCATGTGGTCGGCCGCCCTCCCGGAGCTGAACGGCACCCTCCTCGAAGACCTCGCCGTCCGCTACCGGATGAGCGCGGGCGAACTGCGCGCCGTGGCCTCGGTCGCGGACGCCGGGGCCCGCCTGGCCGGCAACGGACGCCCGGAGCCGGTCGCCGACCACGTCGAACCCGCCATCGCCACCGTCACCCGCGGCCGCAGCGGCAGCGCCGTCCACTCCATCGCGCCCCGCCGCACCGTCGACGACCTGGTCCTGCCCGACGTCCAGTTCCGCCAGATCCTCGAAATCGCCTCGGCCTTCCGCGCCTGGCCCCGGATCGCCGAGAGCTGGGGCTTCGCCCGCCGCTCCGGGCACGGCGGGGTCAAGGCCCTCTTCACCGGAGAGCCCGGAACCGGCAAGACCATGTCCGCCGAGATCGTCACCGGCATGCTGGGCCTGGAACTGCTCAAGGTGGACCTCGCCCAGGTCGTCTCCAAATGGGTGGGGGAGACGGAGAAGAACATGGAGACCGCGTTCCGGCAGGCCGAGGAGAGCCACGCGGTCCTCCTCTTCGACGAGGCCGACGCCCTGTTCGGCAAGCGCGGCGAGGTGAAACACGGCACCGACCGGTACGCCAACCTCGAAGTCGGCTACCTCCTCCAACGCCTGGAAGCCAGCGACGGCCTGGTGATCCTCACCAGCAACCTCAAGGACAACATCGACCCCGCCTTCACCCGCCGCTTCCACTTCGTCGTCCACTTCCCCCGCCCGTCCGCCCCCGAACGCCGCCGACTGTGGCGCGTAGCCTTCCCCGAAGAGGCCCCCCTCGCCCCCGACGTGGACCTGGACGCCCTGGCCCGCCTCGACATGACCGGCGCGGGCATCACCGCGGCGGCCCGCACGGCCGCCCTCTCCGCCGCGGACGCCGACAGCGCTACGATCGGTATGCGCCACATCGTCCGCGGCGTGGCCCGCCAGTTCCAGCGCGAGGCCCGCCTCCTCCGCCCGACCGAACTCGGCCCGCACGCCCACCTGCTCGACGACGGAACCTCGGGGTGACCCAGATGCTGCCCACCGAACCCCCGCTCTCCCTGCACCGCCTGATAGCTCCGGTCCCCCCGGCCCGAACCCCGGAGACCGCGACGGCCACCCGCCAGGTGCCGGCTCCCGCCCCCGCGAAGCCGCATACCCCCTTCGAACGCCTCCTCGTGGCGGGGCAGGAGCAGGTGGGCAACGCGGCGGTGGCGGGCGCGGTGGCTCAGGCGAGGCCTATCGTGCCTCCGGTACCCGACTCCGTTGCTCAATTGCCTGCGGGTGGAGTTTCGTTGAGGGCATGGACTCTGCTGCGCAATTCGCTGCGAGGGTAGGGCGGGTCCGCGAGGATCGTTCCTGAGGTCGCTTCTCTGTCGTACTGAAACGTGAAGTGACGCAAGTCCAGTCGGAACGAGCCGTCCGGCTTGAGGTCGATCAGCCGCTCCCGGATGAGTGGCGCGTAGCGCGGCGTGCCGTAGGGCGCCAGGCCCATCAGCTTGTACTCGCCCGAGTCGACCTTGAAGCCGCAGAAGTACGTGAACGCCGAGTACTCGGCGCCGGAGGGGGCCCTGAGCACCGTGTGCAGGGTGTCGGCAAGGGCTGCCTCGGCCAGCGCAGCCGCCTCCCGAGGCGTGTAGGGCGGGGTGAGCGTGCGGTGCGGGTGTACGGCCGGGACATACTGTCGCGCCGGGCAGCGGCCGACGGTGACGTCCGATCGGTTCAGCGAATGAAGTCGACCTCTGGGTAGTGGCGCGAGGGGCCGTCGAGCAGGTGGCTGTTCCGATGGCGCAGGTGCTTGTCGAAGAAGGCGGCGACATAGGTGCGTTGGACCTCGATGGAGCGGTTGGGGTCGATCGTGCCGAGCGCCTGCTGCATTACTTCCGGGGTCATCCCGAATGCGACCGGCGCCTGGGGGAACAGGACCTGGTTGTCGACGAAGGAGTTGTGCCCGGAGCCGTGCAGCTTCAGGTCGAGCCGCTCTCCGTGCAGGTTTTCCCAGAGCCGCGCCCAGCTCCCGTCGGTGTTGCGGTTGTGGTGCTCGGAACTGAACAGCATGTAGGGGCGGTCGAGCCGCTGGTGTTCCGACGAGCCGAAGAGCTGGCCGTCCAGGTTTGCGCCGGCGTCGATCCTGGAGTCCGCGTGCATGGCAGCGGCCACCGATCCTCCGCCGAGGGAAGCGCCGAACATCCCGACGTGTTTCGTGCTCGCGGCCTGGGTCAGCCCGTGGGGAAGCGGCTTGTGTTCCACATCCGGGTTGTGGCCGCGGGCGATCTCGGCCAGCTGGTCGATGACGAAGTGGGTGTCCGCAGCCCGGACGTCGATCAAGTCGCGCGATTTGGTGCCTGGCGGCAGCATGCTCGCCTCATGTCGCCCGCCAGGGAACACCACATCGCCGGTGTCGTGGGTGTGGTCGATGGTGACGACCAAGTAGCCGCGACTGGCCAGGTCCTGAACCAGTGTCGTGCCCGTCGCACGGTTCCCACGGCCGCCGGGCGAGTACAGCAGCACCGGCAGCTTGCCGGCCTTGCGGTCGACCGGGGCGCCGGTGTGCCCGGCAGTGGTGGGCAGGGTCACCCCGCCCGGCAGCACCTGCTGGCTGTTGGGGAGAAGTGCGGCGGGATAACGGGAGGTGTGTGTGGCCGGGTACCACAGCGAGACCATCAACTCGCGCTGCTGCCCGGGCACCCACGGATCCATGCGTTTTGCATCGCGCAGGTGGAGGTCGACAGTTCCGACGCCATGGCGCCCGGTCGGGGCGGGGAGAGTCAGCTGCCCCGGGGCCGGTGTCGCGTCCAAGGCTGCGGCCTGGCCCGGGGGTTGTGCCGCGTCCAAGGCCGCCGCCCGGTCCGGGGCCGGCGCCGCGTCCAAGGCCGCCTGGCCCGGGGCTTGCGCCGGGTCATCCAAGGCAGCTGGCGCAGTCATGGGTGTACCAGCGCTCTTCCCGGCGGCGACAGCCGGCGCGACTCCGGCGCCCAGGATGACGGCCAGCGCCCCAGTGGTGCCGGCGACCCGGGCTCGTAACGGGCTGTGACGCCTTCGTGCGTGTTTCATGGGCAGTCCTTCTCCATGAGGGCGAACACCGTGTGACCGGCGGTCGGTTGGCGCTCATCGTAATAGGTGATTTGCCATTGCCAAGCCAAGATCCCTTGTTTATGCGGAGAGTTCTTATTACCGCACAGTTGGTGATGCGGCGCCGTCGGTGCTTTTTGAAGTTACGCGGCGTCGCTCTCGTGCCCTGCGCCGTCGTCGGCCGTACGGCCGGCCTTTCCCGTGGATCCGTATGCACGTGGACCGACCTTCGACACGCGGAATGTGTCGCGGAGTTGAGCATGCCGAGTGCCAATGCGGGATACGTGCGGGAACCCGCCCTGGCGTGCGGATGCTAGTGGTCAGCGCCCTGCGCTCGGCATCCTCGTGACAGTTACAGCGGCACGGAATGCGACGTCGGAGCGAGCATCAGGAACCGGCGATTAGCTCTGGAGGAACGTCTCGACGCGGCGAGCGCGCCGGCATTCGGGCTCGCCGAGTTTCGACCCGGGCGTCGGCTAATTCGCCGCCACCGGGATGACGCGGAGGTCTAGAAGTGGCCATTTCCTCGGTCGATTTGAGTGCAGAGGTTCCGTATGTTCCGTGTACAGGGAAGCGCCGCGAGCAAACTTGTGATTATCGTGTGAACGCAGTTCGATACCGGTCGAGTTGCCACCCGTTCATCCCCCCACGTGCCGAGAGGAGGCTGCCCTGCACCCGGTTGCCCACGCGCCGCGTCGACACCGTGCGCGACGCCGCGCCGACATGCCTCTGCTCGGAGGTGTCCGCCCGCCGATCGCCGCACTGCTCTGCGCGCTGCTGACAGTTGCCGTCTTTCCCACACTCGGCGTCGGCGCCATTCATGAGCAGGAGGTCCCCCAGGCGGTACGCGACGCGGAACGCCGGATCGCCGAGGATGCCGCGGACTCGTTCAAAACGTCCGTCGATGTCAGGGCCAGGGCAGTGCGTCGTTCCGCCGCGTCGGTCAGAGCCCCCGCGAGCGGTACTCCGAAGGCGACGCTGCGGTCCCTCCTTCCGGCCGGTCCTCAGGTCCGGGGCGGTGTGCTGCTCGCCCCGCACACCGGCAAGCCGCTCGCGGGCGGCGGTGAAGCGGTGCCGCTGACCGGGGTGGACACGGCCTCCCTGACGCGGTCCCGTGCCGTCAACATCTCGCCCCAGCTGATCACTTCGCGCCGCACCGGACCGCGACTCTTGTTCTTCGCCCGGGTGGCTGTCCCTGCTCCGGACCCGAACCAGGACGACAAGCCGGGCCAAGCACGGGACCTCGCGGGGGAACAGGGCGACGGTGCACGCGAATTCCTGCTGGTCGTCTCGGAAAAGGTCCCGGCCCTCGCGGTCCACGGAGACGGGCGCACCGCTCAACTGGTGGGGCGGAACGGAAAGGTGCTTGCCACCACCGCCGCCACTGGTAAGCCCCTGACACTCGACGCCAAGGACCGCGCCCTTCCCTCCGCTGCCACGGACGCCGGTCTGCACACCGGTGACGCCTCCGGCAGCATGCTCGGCCGCGGTCACGACGGGCTGCGCAGGGTCGCGGGTTGGTCATCGGTCGCCGCGGTGGACGGCAAGGACGACACCTTCGGGGCGGGACTGACGATTCTCACGCTCAGGGATGTGACTCCGGCGAAGGGCGGAGCCGACCACACAGGGTTCGCCATCGTGGCCGCGGGCGCGTTGGTGGTGATCGCCGTGCTGGTCACTCTGGTGCTGTGGGTCACCGTGCAGCGTCCGCTGCTGCGGCTGCACCTGTCCGCTGCCCGCCTGGCCAAGGGCGCCGGAGAAATGCCCGGAGTACGCGCGGAGTTGGCGCGGCCGGTGGCAGCCGGCGCGTTCGCCGAGCCCGGCAGGGTCGGCCGGGCGCTGGAGTCGATACGCCGCCAACTGCTCGGCCAGACGGGACCGGAGCCTGTGCGACCGGTGCGGCGCCGCCCCGGAGTCCGGGCTCTGGTCCTCATCTGCACACTCGTGATCGCCGCGTGGGGAGTGCCGCTGCTGTTCCTGCTCAATCGCGTACCGGCCGCCCAGGCCGTACCGGCAGCCGCCGTCGCCGACCAGCAGGCCCGCACCGAAGCCACCGCTGAGCGGGTGCGGCAGTCCCTCGGCCGGAGCCACGCCGACCTCACGGCGACGGCATCAGCCATCGCCGGTGCGCCACGGGAGCGGGCGGCGCAGGTTCTGCGACGTGAACACGCCGACCATCCCACGTACCGATCGCTGTACATGCTGGACCACACCGGTGCCGTCGTGCTGCGAGCGGGCAAGGAGCCGCTGCGCACCTTCGTCCCTCCCCCCGGCGACGGAATCACCCAGGTCAATACGTCAGGCAAGATCCCCGCGATCGCCGCCTACGTCCCGATCCCGACGGCCAAGAACGCCAAGAATGCCGGCAGAGGCGGGGACGCCGCCTCGGCCGTAGTCGTCGCAGAGATCGGCGTTAACGCGCTGAACGACCTGGTTGCCCGGCCGGGGCTCGGCAGAGTGTGGCTGACCGACGAGCACCACAAAGTGCTCGCGGCAAGCGTCGGCTTTCAAGCCTTCCAACCGCTTCCCAGCCGCGCCCTCACCCGTCTGGTGGCCAAGACCGACGCGGCACCCGGCGGCGCGGGCAGCCCGGCATCGGCCGTCCTCCACGCGGGGACCGCGCCGGGTGCGGGCCCCTCGGTCGCGGCCGCCGCGCCACTGGCACAGACGGGACCGGCCGCCGGCCTCGGCTGGCGGGTGGTCTCCGCCGAACCCGCCGCAGCGCTCAAACTGGCGGCATATCAGGTCCAGTCACGCACCATGCTGGCCGGGCTGCTCGCCCTGGCCGCGGGAGGCGCCTGCCTGAGCTGGCTGCACATCGTGGTGGTCAGACCGCTGCGCACCCTCACCAGATGCGCGGAGCGGCTGGCCGACGGTGACCGCCGCACCGTGCTGTACCCGGTCCACCACGACGAGTGCGGTTCGGTCACTCGCAGTCTGGAACTGCTCCGGCAGGCGCTGGTGGAGCGGGACCGCGATGGCGGGCGAGCTTACGTTGCCTCTGTCCCCGCCCCATCGTTCCAGCGCGGCAGCGCACCATTGCAGTGAAGGATCAACCGACGTGCTTTTCCTCTATGTTGTCCTGCTGCTGAGCTGTGCCGTGCTGCTGATCGCCGGCGTGCTGGAGCAGCGGCGCCACTACGCCGCGCTGACGCAGATCCCCACTCGGGTGCTGGTCAACGGCATTCGCGGCAAGAGCTCGATCACCCGGCTGTGCGCGGGGGCGCTGCGCGGCGGCGGCCTGGTCACCGTGGCCAAGACCACCGGCACCGCCGCCCGGTTCATCCACCCGGATGCCACAGAGGAGCCGGTGTACCGGAAGTTCGGCATCGCAAACGTCGTCGAGCAGATCGGCATCGTCCGTCGCTCGGCGGCCTACCGGCCGGACGCTCTGGTGATCGAGTGCATGGCGGTGATGCCCGCACTTCAAGAGGTCAACCAGGAGAAGCTGATCCGCTCCACCATCGGTGTGCTGTGCAACGTCCGCGAGGACCACCTCGCCGAAATGGGCCCGACGCTGGACGATGTGGCCCGCTCGCTGTCCCGGTCGATGCCGGTCGGCGGGGTCTGTGTCACCGCCGAGCAGGAGCGGCTGCACCTCCTCAAGGAGGAGGCGGACAAGCGGAGGTGCCGCCTGATCGCGGTCGATCCGGAATCGGTCTCCGACGAGGAGCTGCGCGAGTTCAGCTGGTTCACCTTCAAGGAGAACGTCGCCATCGCGCTGGCCGTGGCCGAACTGCTCGGCGTGGAGCGGGCCACCGCCCTGCGCGGGATGTGGGACGCGCCACCGGACCCCGGCGTGCTCTCCGTCGAGCGCTACCGCACACCGGACGGCAAACGGCTGCGCTTCGCCAATGTCTTCGCCGCGAACGACCCCGATTCGACGTTGATGAACGTCCGTCAGCTGGAGGAGCTCGGTGCGATCCGCCGCCCGCTGAACGTGGTCATCAACTGCCGCCCGGACCGGGTCGAACGCAATGGGCAGATGGGAGCGATCGTCCCCGACCTGGCCCCGGACACGGTCTTTCTCATCGGTCATCCGACCAAGAGCGCCCGCGACGGTATTCCGTCGGGCTGGTCGTCGGCCCGGGTGGTGGACCTGGGCGGCGACCGGCGCGACGCGCAGGAGCTGACCCGCGCCGTTCTCGCCGAACTGGCCCCGGATTCCTCGCTGGTGGCCGTCGGCAACATCCACGGCCAGGGCGAACTGTTCCTGGAGCACCTCAGCAGGCTGCCCTCTGACGACGCCGACGAGCCGCTTCCGGTCGCGCACCCGCCCGAGCCGGAGCCGTACAGCTGGGTCGCCTCGCTGAACGACCCGACGTCCGGGCCGCCTCTCCCTGGCCCCTCCGCTGCCCATGCCGACGCGCTGCACCAGCCGACAAGGAACCCGCTGTGATCCCCGTCAACGTCACCCCGCAGACCATCGCGCTGGGGATAGCCCTCGGCCTGGTCTTCTCGCTGGTCTGCTATCTGACCACCAATCTCTCTCCCGGCGGCATGATCACCCCCGGCTGGCTCGCGCTGACCCTCGTCACCGATGTGGTCCGGGCCGCGATGGTGATCGGCGTCACGGCGCTCACCTTCGTCGCGACCAAGATCCTTCAGCGTCATGCAATCCTTTACGGGAAGCGGCTCTTCGCCGCCGTGGTGCTGTCCGCAGTGCTGCTCCAGACCACGGTGCTGCTCGCGCTCCAGCACGAGTTCCCGCTCCTTTACACCGCCCAGACGCTGGGCTTCATCGTGCCCGGCCTCATCGCCTATCAGTTGGTCCGCCAACCACTGGCCGCCACCGTGATCTCCACCACCGCGGTGACCCTCGGCACGTATGTGGTGCTCGTTGCCGGGCTACTGCTGGGGGCCCTGCCCATCGGCTGAACGAGCCGCACGCGTCCGCCGTACCCATCCGCACGCAAGAGGAGGTCGCCATGGGCACCGACCCCACCCCGCCCGGCAGCCCCAGTCGCCGTCAGATCCTGGCCTGCGCCGCCGGTCTGGCCTCCGCCGGTGCGGTCACCGGATACGCATGGCACCGCTTTCGGAACGGCGTACCGGACGGTGACTTCTCGGTCCCGGCCGGCGGCTACCGCTTCGAGCGCCGCGCCGCGCCTGCCCGTACGGTGGTTCGCGCCGCCGACGGCCGCGTGCTGGCCACCTTCACCGACGGTGCCCGCACCGCGCTGCTGACCGGCCCGGCCCGTACCTGGAGCGAGCCGCGCACCACCGGCGCGGTGGTGCGCAGCAACGCCTGGGTACGGCTGATGGGCGGTGCATGGAGTCAGGGCAAGGAGCGAACTCGCTGGTTCCGGGAGTGGTTCTCCAAGGCCCTGGCCGACCGCAGTCCGGACGTCCTCGCCGTGGCCTTCCAGTACGGCGACGGGGCGCACGATCTGCGCAACGCATCGGGTCTGCGCTACGCCGGCAAGGCTCACTTCGGGCCGCTCGTTCCCGGACAGTCGCCGACATCATTCGACTACCGCGATGAGAAGTCCGACTTCTACGACTACCTCGGCACTCCCTGGACCTTCCCTGACGGCATCCGCAAGCACCCGGAGAAGGAGCGCTACGGGGACGTGGACTGCTCCGGCTTCATGCGCCTGGTCTGGGGCTACCGCATGGGCTACCCCATGCACGCCACCAACGGCCCGGGGGCCGGCCTGCCCCGCCGCGCCTACGCCATCGCCTCCCGGGCCCCCGGCGTGCTGCTGATCCCGAACACCGGCCGGCCACCTGCCGACATCAGCCTGCTGCTCCCCGGCGACCTCGTCTTCTTCGCCATCGACATCGGCAGACCGCACGACATCGACCACGTCGGCATGTACCTGGGTCCGGACACGGACGGGCGCCCACGCTTCTACTCCAGCCGCTCGCGGGCCAACGGGCCCACCATGGGCGACCTGGCCGGCCGCGCGACGCTCGACGGCCATGGCTTCTACGCCCAAGGGTTCCGCACGGCCCGCCGCCTGTGAAGCCGACGTACCCAGCCCGCCCCAGGAGAGACCACGCCATGGCCACCACCCCCCTCACCCGGGACACCACCGACCGGCACCCCTCGCAGGGCATCAGACGCGCCCACGCCAAGCGCCGTCAGCGGACCGCCGTCAGCCGGGAGTCCTACGCCCTGCTGCTGATCCTGGCAGCTGCCGCGGTGCTCTACACCTGGGCCATCGACCGTGCCGCGGTGCACCCGTACTACTCCGCGGCCGTGCGGTCGATGGCCGCGAACTGGCACGCTTTCGTCTTCGGCGGGCTCGACCCGAGCGGCTCAGTCACTCTGGACAAGATCCCCGGTGCGCTGTGGCCCCAGGCCCTTTCCGTCAGGCTCCTCGGACCGTACAACTGGGCGGCGGTACTGCCGCAGGTGCTGGAGGGCGTACTCGCCGTCTGGGCGTTGCACCGGATCGTCCGTGCCTGGGCCGGCCCCTTGGCAGGGCTGCTCGCCGCGCTGGTACTCACCCTCACTCCGGTCACCGTCGCGCTCAACCGGCACAATATCCCCGACACCCTGCTCGTCCTGCTGCTGGTCCTCGCGGCAGGATCGCTGCAGAAGGCCGTCCGCACCGGGAGGCTGCTGCCGCTGCTCATCTGCGGGAGCTGGGTGGGTCTGGCCTTCCAGGCCAAGATGCTCCAGGCGTGGCTCGTCCTGCCGGTCTTCGCCGCGGTGTACCAACTGGCAGCACCTGGTTCCCGATGGGACCGGGCCCGGCGGCTGCTGCTCGCCGGGATCACCGCACTCGTCGTCTCCTGCTCCTGGCTGCTGCTGGTATGGGTCACCCCCGCCGCGAACCGTCCCTACATCGACGGGACCAGCAACAACAACCCCTTCACCCTGGTCTTCGGCTACAACGGGCTGAGCCGCTTCGGCGACGACCCGCATGCGCTGGGCGCCGTCGCCGGCACCGCCGCCAGCCGCACCACCGGTAACACGGGTTGGACCATGGTGGTCAACCAGAGCGTGGGCCCGCAGATCGCCTGGCTCCTGCCGCTCGCCGTACTGGTCTTGGCGCTGGGCGTGTGGTGGCGCGCCGGACAGCCGCGCACCGACGGGCCGCGGACAGGGTTCCTGCTCTGGGGCGGCTGGCTGGCGGTGCACATCGTGGTCTTCAGCAACTCCAACGGCAACCACGGCTACTACATGACCGTACTGGCTCCGGCCCTCGCCGCGCTGACCGGTGGCGGAAGCGCCCTCCTCTGGGCCGAGTACCTCGCCGGTGGCCGGCGTCGCGCGGCGCTGCCCGTCGCCGTCGGGCTCACGGCACTGTGGGCCACGGCAATTGACGGCCCGCACAGCGAATTCGCGCCCTGGCTGCTGCCGGTGGTGTTGATGCTCGGCCTGTGCGGGACCGTCGGCCTGTGGACCAGCGGGCCACACACCACACGACGGGCGAGGCACAGCGTCCTGGCAGCGTCCCTGACGGCCGTACTGCTCGCCCCGGCCGTCTGGGCCGCCTCCTGTCTGAACCCGCGCTACCCCGGCTCACCGATAGAACCACTGGCCGGACCGGTCGGCCCCGGCTACCAAGATGCGCACCACCACCGGGCCAAGGTCCGGCGAAACCCCTTGAACGAACCGTCCGGGCGGGACCGCGCACTGCTGAACTACCTCTCCGCGCACCGTTCCGGGGAGAAGTACCTGCTCGCCACCCAAGCCGCCTACGGCGCCTCGCCCCTGCTGCGCGCCACCCCCCAACCCGTGCTGGTCATGGGCGGCTTCACCGGACTGACCCCCTATCCGACCGCACCACGGCTCAGGGACCTGGTCTCCGCCCACCAACTGCGCTACGCCCTCCTCACCACGCGCCGCCCGTCCACACCGGCGTCGGTCTGGGTGAAGAAGAGCTGCACCCCCGTCTCCCCGAGCGCCTACGGTCAGATCTCGGACGGAAGCTTCACCCTCTACGACTGCGCTGAAGGCAAATGACCTCCTGACACGGCGAGTTCCGCGGCCCACACACTCACGGATCGCGACGGCTTCCGTATGCAGGCGGCTGCACCGCCAGGGCGCGGCTGCCATACGGGGTTGCCCCCTCGCGCGCCGCGCGATCTCGGCCACGACAGGCTCTGGATCACTGCTCAAGGATCTTCGGAACTTTAAGTTACCGGGCGGCAACCCCTTGACGTCAACCTCAGGGCGGGCAAAACTGCCGTCCTGCGGTCGACATTGTCGAACAGTGGATGACATCGGGGCAGAGTCGCTCCGATTGGCCTCCGCTGGAGTGCATCGACGAGCTGAATCGGCGCCGCCCCGACCCAGCTGGCTTCCACGTCGATCGAGCCCAGCCGCCCCCACCCCCGCACCGTATTGAGCCGCTCCAGGAGCACACCGTGACCCACGCGCGAACCGCCGGCCCGTTCATCGCCGCGATCGACCAGGGCACCACGTCGAGCCGATGCATCATCTTCGACCGGGACAGCCGGATCGTCTCCATCGACCAGAAGGAGCACAAGCAGATCTTCCCCAGGCCGGGCTGGGTGGAGCACGACGCCAGCGAGATCTGGACCAACGTCGAGGAGGTCGTCGCCGGCGCCCTCGACAAAGCCGGGATCACCCGCGGCCTCAGAGCGATCGGCGTCACCAACCAGCGCGAGACCACCGTCCTCTGGGACAAGAAGACCGGCGAGCCGGTGCACAACGCCATCGTCTGGCAGGACACCCGCACCGACGCGCTGTGCCAGGAGCTCGGCGGCGACGTCGGCCAGGACCGCTTCCGCCACGCGACCGGCCTGCCGCTGACCTCCTACTTCTCCGGCCCCAAGATCCGCTGGCTGCTGGACAACGTCGCCGGCCTGCGCGAGCGCGCCGAGCGCGGCGAGATCCTCTTCGGGACCATGGACTCCTGGGTCATCTGGAACCTCACCGGCGGCCCTTCCTGCGGCGTCCACGTCACCGACGTCACCAACGCCTCGCGCACCATGCTCATGAACCTGCACACCCTGGAGTGGGACGAGCGCCTCCTCGCCGCCATGGATATCCCGGCCGCCGTCCTGCCGCGGATCCGCTCCTCCGCCGAGGTGTACGGCATGGCCGGCGGAGCCCTCTACGGCGTGCCGGTCGCCTCCGCGCTCGGCGACCAGCAGGCGGCGCTGTTCGGCCAGACCTGCTTCTCCGAAAGCGAGGCCAAGGCCACGTACGGCACCGGCACCTTCCTGCTGATGAACACCGGCCGCCGGCCCGTCCACTCCCACAGCGGGCTGCTGACCACGGTCGGCCACCGGATCGGCCAGCGGGCGCCGGTCTACGCGCTGGAGGGCTCCATCGCGGTCACCGGCTCGCTGGTCCAGTGGATGCGCGACCAGCTGGGCCTGATCGGCACCGCCGCGGAGATCGAGACCCTGGCGAGCTCGGTGGGGGACAACGGCGGCTGCTACATCGTCCCTGCCTTCTCCGGCCTGTTCGCCCCGTACTGGCGCTCCGACGCCCGCGGCGTGATCACGGGCCTGACCCGCTACGTCACCAAGCAGCACCTCGCCCGCGCCGTGCTCGAGGCCACCGCTTGGCAGACCCGCGAGATCGTCAACGCGATGCACAAGGACTCCGGCGTTGCCCTGACCTCACTGAACGTCGATGGCGGCATGACCTCCAACAACCTGCTGATGCAGACCATCTCGGACATCCTGGACGCCCCTGTGGTGCGCCCGATGGTCGCCGAGACCACCTGCCTCGGCGCTGCCTACGCGGCCGGACTGGCCGTCGGCTTCTGGCCGGACACCGACGCACTGCGCGCCAACTGGCGCCGCGCCGCCGAGTGGACGCCCCGGATGGACGCGGCCGAACGTGACCACGCATACGAACTCTGGCTCAAGGCGGTCGAGCGGACCACGGGCTGGACCGAAGAGGAGCACTGAGAAAGGTATGAGCACCCTGCAGAACGATCATCCCCTGGGCGCGCATCCGGGCCCCGGCCGAGCCGGGACCCGTGAACGACTGTCCAAGGCGGCGTACGACCTCCTGGTGATCGGTGCGGCATCCTGGGCACCTCGGTGGCCTGGCACTCCGCGCGGCCCGGGCTGCGGGTGGCGACGGTGCGCGCGGCGGTCCGGTCCGGCGCGGCCGTCATCAACCACGCCGAGGTCACCGGCCTGCGCTTCACCCACGGCCGGGTGACCGGCGTGGGCGTGCAAGGCCGCCTGGACGACATCGAGTTCGGCACCGACGCCCGCCTGGTCATCAACGCCACCGGCCCGTGGGTGGGCCACCTGCGCCGCATGGAGGACAAGGGCGCGGCCCCCAGCATCCGCCTCTCCAAGGGCACCCACGTCGTCCTCAAGCGCAATGCTCCGTGGGGATCCATCTTTGTGCGGCCGGCCTCAGCGTAAGGAAGGAAGACGGCGTCAGGAAAACAACGCCGTCGCGACGGGAGAAGGGTCTCCCCCAGGCACCACGCGCACGTCGGCCCCTCCGCGACTGTCCCCCGGGACAGCAAGGACGCGCCCCCGCCGGCACATCGGCACCGGCGCCGCTTCTGCTGCTCCTGAACCAGGATGCCGGCACGCCGTGATCGCCCTGCCCGCCGAGACGAGCCACGTGCGCACCGTGCGCCGTTCGTCCTGGCTCACCTGAACCGCTGGGGTGTGACCGAAGAAGACCGGGACCGCATCGACGCCGGCGTGTGGCGGGTCGGGTGTAGGAGGGCCGGGTGACCCGGCCCTCCTACCCGGCTATTACGACCAGCCCTGCCGGCCATCGGGTTGGCGCCGTATCCGGTGTCCGCGACCAGCACGGCGGGCCTCAGGCCGGTGCCGGCGAGCTCATCGAGCATCTCCAGGGCAAGCTGCCACTTGGGGCGGTGGTGTTCGTCGTCGGGGACGCGGCAGCGTTTCCTGCGGCCGGTCACCTCCGGCGCATCCCAGCTCTCGGGCAGGAACAACCGCCAGGACAGAGGGCATGAGGCGGTGTCGGAGGCGGCATGGACACTGACGCCGATCTGGCAGTTGCCGACCTTGCCCAGCGTGCCGGAGTGTTGCCGGGCCACACCGGCCGAGGACACCTCCCCAGCAAACTCCTCCAACCGGCCCCGAGACGCAGCAAGTTCCCCAGCCCTCATACAACCAGCGAACTACCACACACCCACCGGCCGGCTTTTCCTGACCCCACCCGTCTTTCGCCGCCATCCAGGCAGAAGCGGAGGACCATCTCAGAGTCATCTGTGACGCCTGCAAAAACCCTGTCGCAGAAGTGTATCCGGCCCTGAAGTCACCGGACCGGGGCCACACCGGGTGAGCGGGGACGTGAACACCTTCAACGACCGAACCAGGTTCGGGGCAACGGGCAGCGTGAGCGCCTGGCTGTCTGAGGGCCTGCTGTGCGCAGCGCCGTGCCTCCAGTTCGGCGCGTCGGCGGGAGCGGCTCGATCTGCTCGCCGCGGCGGCCCGCGCTGATCTCGCTGTGGCGGAGTCGACGGTATGACCGGCGAGGCCGCCGTCGTCGCCCTGCCGTGCACCGCCTGACGGGCGCACCGTGGAGAGATGGCTTCCCTGGACGTTCCGGAGGAGGGCCGAACGCTGCGGCCGGTGGGCCTGGCCGAGGCACTGCAGCTGACCGATCAGCTGCGCGAGGCGGTCGGTGAGGCCAGGCGGTCCGCTGTGGTTCTGGCGCAGCGGGTGCGTGCCGCGCAAACCGGGCGCAGGTGTGGGTGCCGCTAGGATACGGCGGGTGGGGCGAATACGCGCAGACGGGGCGGTGTCAGAGTCAGAGTCTGCCGCCGCCCCGCTGGTTCATCAGCCGGGCTTGAACGTCTGGATGCTGTTCAAGCCCCTCTGGAACTGGCCCACGCTGTTGCCCGAGGGAGAGTGGGCCGTCGTGGCCGTCTAGTAGGACAGGTCTTTCTGATCCGTGATCAGGCGGCCGGCGATGTGCAGGTTGCCGTCGGAGTCGAGTACCGCGATGACCTTCTTCGTGGATCCGTGGTGGGTCGTGAAGTAGATCTTGTCCGCCTCCTGCGAGGTGGAGTGGTTCGTGTTCACGGACAGCTCGATGCTCACCGGCGAGCTGATGAGCACGTCCTTCTTGGGTGAGGTCGGGTAGATCTGGTTCTGCCTCAGCTTGATGCGGCCGTGGGTGTCGCCCTCGTCCCAGTCCGTCGCCAGTCCAAGATCGATCTCCGGCATGTGGCTTCCCCTCCAGTTCAGGCGGACCGCCACTCCTCTCGCAGGTCTCCAGCCACGACGCTCCATGTCTGCAGCCCTGGCAAGGACGCGCCCCGGTCCCCCAGTGAAAGAACTTTCCAGCCCAGGCGCGTTGCAACACGTCCCGAACCAGTTCGAGAACCTACACGGCCCGTTCACCTGATGGGAGCAAACAGCATAGATAGCCATACAAAGTCCAAAAACATCGTCAGATGTCTTAATTGCGTATCGAGGGCCAACCGGAGGCGAGGCTCCGGCCCGGTGACTCACGCCCCGGGAGACGATGGCGGCTGGACCGGAGAGGCGCTGTTGCGTCGGCAACTGCACCGCCGTGAGGCGGACTTCTTCGCGGAAGCGGCGGGTGAGGGTGCGTACGCTCATAGCCGCGTGCACGGGAAGTTCGCCGAGCGTGAGCGGCTGGTCAAGGCGCTTCAGAGTTCGCTGTCCAGGCTTTGCCGCCGGGCCGCCGGGCTGCCGGCACCGACTTCCCTCATTCCTCCGGACGGTCCTGGTCGGTGGCCTGCCGGTGGGCTTCCACCGCGGCGACGCAGGCGCGTACCGGGGGGCTTTCGGCGCGGGTGAGCCAGGCGGCCCGGATGTCGCGGCGCAGGGCGGGACGGGTGGCCAGGAACCGTACGCCGGGCGGGGCGTGCCGGCTGGACATCGCGGGGACGAGGGCCGCGGTGAGGTTCCGGGCGACCAGGGCGAGTTGGGTGGTGTGCTCGGCGAGGAGATAGCGGATGTCGGGTTCGACGCCACGACTGCGCAGGGCCTGGACGAGGGCTTCGTGGGGTGCGGTGCCCGGGGGACAGCAGGCCCACGGTGTGCCTGCCAGGTCGGCCAGGTCGACGGCCCCGCGGTCGCTGAGCGGATGGCGCTCGGACAGGGCGACCTGGACGTCTTCTGTGACCAGGGTGCGCAGGGTCACGCCGGCGGGGGCGGGGACGGGGCGATCGGCCCAGCTCTCGATCAGCAGCAGGTCGAGTTCTGAGTGGAGCAGCCGGGGCAGCAGGTCGACGGCTTCCCCGTCGACCACGGTCGGGGTGAGCCGGGGGTGGGCGCAGGTGAGGTCAGCCAGCGCGTCGGGCAGCAGGGTGCGGACGGCGCTGCCCACACCGCCGATCCGCAGCGGGCCCAGCACCTCCTCTCCGAGGTCGGCCAAGTCGCTTTGCGCGGCGGAGAGTTGGGCCAGGACCCGGTCGGCGTGGTCGGCCAGGACCCGGCCGGCGTGGGTGAGGCGGACGCTGCGCCCGTACGGCTCCAGGAGGGTGTGCCCGGCCTCGCGCTCCAGCTTGGCGAGTTGCTGTGACACCCCTGATGCGGTCATGTGCAGCGCGGGGGCGGCCTGGGCGATCGAACCATGGGCGGCCACCGCTGCCAGGGCACGGAGCCTGTCTATTCCGAACACCTCATGGATACTACCGAGTTCTGCCATCGAATCGACGCTTTTTCTTATGAGTCCGGCCGGGCACAGTGGAATTCATGATGCTTCAGGACAAGCGGTCCTCCCTACGCCCGGACGGGAGCGGCGCGTGGCGGGCGGGCGGGGCCACGGCCCGCCCGGTGATGGCGGTCATCGCGGGATCGGCCTGCATCTCGGCCTCGGCGGTGTTCATGAAGCTGTCGGGGACGAACGCGGGGACGGCGGCGTTTTTGCGCTGCGCGCTCGCCCTGGTCGTCCTGGTGCCGCTCGCCGCACGGGAAGGGCGCAGGGTGGGCACCCGGCCGCTGCGCTACCTGGCGATGGACCTCGGGGCGGGGATGCTGCTCGGCGTCGACATGGTGTTCTGGGCGGCCGCCGTCCGCACCGTCGGCGCCTCGGTCGCCACAGTTCTGCTGAACCTTCAGATCGTGGTCTTTCCGCTGCTCGCCCGGCTGGTGTCGGGCACCAAGCTCTCCGGGCGCTTTGTGCTGATGGCCCCGCTGATGCTGGTGGGTGTGGCGCTGGCGAGCGGCGCGATCGGGCATCCGGCGCCGGGCAGCGATCCGGTCGCCGGTATGGCCTTCGGGACGGCGGCGGGCGTGACCTATGCGGGATATCTGTTCCTGATGCGGCTCGGCGGCGGCCGGGAGCACACCGTCTTGCCGGTGTGTGTGTCGACCGCGGCGGCCGCCGTCGCGGCGGCGGTGCTGGGCGGTGTGTGGACCGGTATCGACCTCAACCCGAACTGGCCCGCCTGGGGTTGGCTGAGCGCCCTGGCCCTGGTGGGCCAAGTCCTGGCCTGGCTGCTGATCACCACCGCCCTGCCCCGGCTGGCACCCCATACCGGCGCGGCACTGTTGCTGGTGCAGCCGGTCCTGGCATTCGCACTGGGCGTCGCCATCGGCGAGCGCCCGACCCCGACCCAGGCCGGCGGCTGCGCCCTGGTGATCGCCGCCGTCTGGCACCACAGCCGCGCCCCCGAGAACGGGCCCAGGGCAGGTCTTCGCGCTGTCCGACGGACTTGAGGGTTTTCTGCGAGGCTGACGGGGTCCGTGGGCGCCATTCCCACGTTGGAGCTCAAGGCCCGGGGTTGTCTTCGGGCGTACCACGGTCCGCCCGCCTCTCCCCCTCCGGCCGAAAGCGGGGGGCCTTCACCGCCCACACCCGGGTAACACCGTTACCAACGAGGTACGTCGTTACCCATGAGCACGCTCTGCCAGGATGCCCAGCGCGCCTGCCAGGAGGCCGTGCGCACCGCGATCCTCGATCGCGCCATCGGCCTGCTGGTCGCCGAGGGGCCGTCGCGGTGGCCATGCGGCGGATCGCCACCGAGGTCGGCGCATCGACCAAGGTTCTCTACACCATGTTCGGAGGCAAGGAGGGGCTCGTCGACGCCCTGTACCGGGAAGGGTTCACCCGGCTGCGCCGGGCGCAGGTGCGCGTTCCGCCAAGGGTGACCCGATGGCACCGGCTGCGCGCGCTGGGCAGGGCCTACCGGGAACACGCATTGGCCGAACCCGCCTACTACCGCGTGATGTTCGAACAGCCGTGCCCGGCTACCGGCCGAGCACTGAGGCGCTGGCCGTGGCCGAGATGGCCTTCGAGGCCTCGGCCACCACCGTGACCGACTGCATCGCCTCCGGTCCCTTCCGGCCAGGCGACGCCCAGGACATCGCGAAGCTCCTCTGGGCCGCGTCACACGGCGCGGTGAGCCTGGAGATCGCCGGTCATTCCCCTCGGAGGCCGCCGCCCGTCACTACGAAACGCTGATGACGGCCGTGGCACGGTCCTTCAGCACCCAGCCCACCACCACCGGTTCCGCTTCCCACCTCCAAAAGAACTGTCCCCTGACCAGCAACCGCTATCTGTCGGGACCGATCGCTCCGGTCACCGAGGAGATCACCGCCCACCACTTACCCGTCACCGGCCGGACACCGGCCCATCTCCATGGCCACTACCTGCGCAACGGCCCCAATCCGCTGGGCGTTGACGACGCCGCCACCCACCTCTGGACACTCGGCGCGGGAATGGTGCACGGGGTGCGAATCCGCGAAGGCCGTGCCGAGTAGTACCCCAACCGCTGGGTCCGCTCCACCACCGTCACCGACCGGCTCGGCGAGCCACGACGCGGCACCCCGCTCGACGAGCTGATGGACATCTCCCCCAACGTGCAGGCCGTCGGTCTCGCGCGCCGCACCTTCGCGCTCACCGAGGGCGGGATACGCCCGGATACGCCCCTACGAACTCACCTACGACCTGGACACAGTCGGCCCCTGCGACCTCGGGGCAACGCCTCAGAGCTACAGCACCAACACCCATCCCTCTTCGACCCCCGCACCCGTGAGCCGCACTCCCCGCCCTTCCGCTACGGCTGCGACCAGGTCCAGCACATCGCGATGAACGAGACCGGCACCGTGCTGCGGACCACGACCGTCGAGGCGCCGGGCAACCCCCTATGCACGACTTTGCCCTGACCAAGCACCACGCGCTCCTCTTCGACTCCCCCGTCGTGTTCAGTGCCGCCCACCTGCCCACCGGCATTCCGTTCGTCTGGAACGGGAACCGCCCGGCGCAAGGGTGGGTGTGATACCCCGCGCGGGAGGTGCGGTGCACTTCCGGCGGAAGCGCATCATGAACTACCCAGGCTGTCGACGTTGAGACCCGGCTCGCCGGCTGGGGTCCGATCTCGATGGTCGACAGCCGGACGAAAGAAGCCGGCTGTCGAGAAGGCTCCTCGCACATAGCCCTGTGGTTCTATCCACGGCGGGCGGAGCCCTGAACGGGCGTGGTGGCGTCGGCGAGCTCCGCGCGGCCCACCGCGGCCCGCAGCGTCCAAGCAGCCGCGGACCCCGCCACCAGGCCCCAGGTCAAAGCGGCCGGGACACCCTCGCCGATACTGGCGGACAGGTGCAGCAGGTCCCAGCGCAGGCTGGAGTTCGCACCGTCCACCACCACCCTCAGCAGCTGGCTTGCCAGCAGCCCGAGGACGGTCGCGCAGACCGCGCCGGCCGCCATCGCGGGGACAGTGGCCCGGGTGAGCAGTCCAGGAAGCCGCCGCAGCACACACCACACCACGGCGAGCAGCAGCACATCGCCGGCGCGATACAGGAGCCAGGCACCGAGCGGCGCACCCCCCGGGCCCGCCCAGGCACCGAGCAGCAGCCACTGGCGAAGAAGGTCACCCGGTTCGGCGAACAGCCCGATGCCCGGGGAAACTTGCTGCAGGGCAGCGGCTGCCGGCTGGTACGACAGGACCACCAGGGACAGCGCGATCACGGCGGTGGCGACGGTTGCGGCCAGGCGGGCGGCGCGCGCCGGGACCGCTTCGCGCGGCAGCGGACCGGTCCCCTTGGCGGCCAGGCGCGCGATGAACACCGTCAACGCCGCCGCGACCAGCGCGGCCGGCACCAAAACCTGCCGCCCGGAGGAGATGACACCCGCCAGCCGGGGCAGGAAACGGTAACTGCCGTGCCCTGACGAGGCGATCAGCCACGGCGCGGAGACGGTCACCGCCAGGGTCCCGGCCACCACACCCCAGGCCCACAGGGCGAGCAGAGCGGCCGGCATCCGGCCCCGCACCGGCGGCAGCCTGCGCACCAGGAGCAGCGCCCCGGCGACGAAGAAAGCGAAGACCGCGCCGAACCGGATCTGCAACGCGGTGGTGTACAACTCAAAATAGTCAGTGCCGGTGGCCCCGGCCCCGCCGGGCACCTCGGTGCCGAACTGGGCCGAGGCCGCAGGGGCGTACGACCACGGGGCAAGCCAGCGCTCCAGCTCGGCGGCGCCCTGGCCGCCCAGCATGCCGATGGCACCCGGCAGGTGCAGTGCATGCGCACTTGCCCCCGCCCACCACAAAAAGGCCGCGAGCAGCAGCCCTCCAGCCACCGCCGGCATCACCACACGCCGATATGTCATGACACTCCCCCGCCGTTGCCATGTATGTCTCTGAATCCCCTACTCGGGGGAGATTACGGGGTGTTGATTACCTACAGGTCACGGCACAACAGCAACACATCCTCGGTAGCGCACGATCAGCACCAAGCCGTCGCGCATTCCCGATCGCGGCTGCCTGCCAAGAGCCGTGCGAGGGGTCGCGCTTGCGGAGATACCCACGTGTGACCAAGGCCCACTGATGGGGAGAGTTGCAGTGCCGGGTCAGCCCGCGGGTGAACGACCTACAGTTCCCGTCGCAACCGGCGATATCTGCGCCGTCGGAGATCAAGCACACCATCCCCGAGCCGACCCATCAGCGGGCGAACCGACAACGCCGGGGAGCTCGGGCGGCCGGCCCACTGGTTTCGACAAGGAGATCTCTCGCCGATGCGATGAGGCGGAGCGAAGCATGAACGCGGTCAAAGGCTTGCGGGCCGTGGCCACCCGCTACGAGAAGCGGGCCTAGGAGTTGTCTTCAAATGTCACGCCCACATCAGGAGCGATGCGAGGGTGACGGCGGCTTGGTAGGACTCGACGGTCTTGTCGTAGCGGGT
>NZ_JBVHZH010000042.1:0-93409 GCF_055574515.1 Streptomyces sp. NPDC029466 | reverse complement strand
GAGCGCGTTACCCAGGCGTCGGGCGGGACACCCCCCCCCTCTGCCCCTCTCCGTTCTGTCCCCCCCCCCCGCCCCGGCCGGGACGGCAACGGGCTGCGGTGGCTCAGCTGTTGAGGCTGGTGTGGTTCCACCAGCCCTGGCGGCCGACGGTGAGGTCGACGGCCGGACCGGACCCGTCGATCTTGCCCTGGTACTGCTGCCCCTTCTTCAGCGGGCTCTCGATCAGCTTGTCGTGGGCGTCCCTGATCGAGTCGATGACGAGGGTCGGGACCTTCTTCAGCAGTGCCGGGTCGATGGGCTGCGCGGTGGTGACGGTGACGGCCTCGTCCCAGTTGGGGCGCTCCGCGAGCTGGTGGGCCAGGTGGATCTCGTCGCCCTGGCCGAACACCAGGTAGGTGAGGTATTCGGGGTAGGGCAGATTGCCCAGCTTGCGGAAGGAGAGCACGTTCTCCGGCTTGCAGTCCACCATGGTCTCGGCCGTGGTCATCTGCTGGAAGTCGCGGCTGCCGTCCGGCTTCACGACGACCCGCTCCAGATGGACCCCGAACTCCTTGCCCTGCTGGAGCTCGGGGAGTTCGAAGTGGTGCGGGCAGCGCAGGGAGTAGAAGACCCGCTCGTTCTCGTGCTGTGCCAGATCCTTCAGGTACCTGTCCCGCAGTTCGCCGTTGTCCTTGATGGCGAAGTTGAAGACCGCCTGGAAGTTGTGGCCGGACTGGGGGTTGTACAGCGCCAGGTGGTAGAAGAACAGGTTCTTCTTGCCCAGCAGCAGGAAGCGGTGGATGTGCTGGTGTGCCTCGGTGGAACCGGAAGCGGGGGTGGGGGTCATGATGAGGTCTCGCCTTTCGTGGGTGGGGGGTTGTGGTGGAAGCTCCGCTGCCGCCGGGACCAGAAGGGCCGGTCGGGCCAGCGGGTTTCCTGCGCGTGCACGGCGCGGTGGCCGTGCTGGTAGGCGGTACGGGCCGTGCTGACCTTGGCCGCGTAGTCGGCCAGGGCCGCCCGGTCGCCGTGCAGCCGGGCGTCGACGGCCTGGCCCGCGCTCAGCCCGGTGTAGAGGGCGGTGAGGATGCCCTGGGAGCTGAGCGGGTCGAAGGCGGCCGCCGCGTCCCCGGCGGCCGTCCAGCCGTCGCCGTGCACCCGGTCCAGATGTGCGCTGTGGGCGGCGGCCCGGCGGGGCGGGCGCAGGGTGGTGAGCCCGTGCGGGCGGGCCCGGCGGGAGATGTGCCGGGTGGCCAGCAGCCGCCGGCGGAACCGTTCGGCTCCGCGCGCGGCGGCGACGGGCAGGTCGGGGTCGGTGAAGTAGGCGACCAGCCGGTGCCGGGAGGGCAGCAGCGCGGTGTACCACCAGCCGTCCTCGTCGGACTCGACCAGCGAACGGCCGTCGAGCGGGGTCTCCGGGGCCGGGTCGAGGGTGAGGTGGAGGGCGGTCAGCTGGTCTCCGGTGCGCCGCCGGGCGCCGGAGCGGACGGCGATCGCGGCACCCCGCCCGGTGGCGTCCACCACCCAGCGGCAGCGCACCGTACGGTCCCCGGCCCCGCCGGCCCGGTCACGCAGGGCGAGCCGCCAGGTGCCGTCCGACTGCCGGGAGGGGCTCCGTACGGCGGTGCGCTCGGCGACCTCGGCGCCCGCCGCCCGGGCGGCGGCACGCAGCCGGCGGTCGAAGAGCGGACGGTCCAGGTGCCAGCCGTGGCCGTAGGGGTCGTGGAGGAAGTCCACGGCGTGCAGTTCCGGCGAGCCCCAGGCGGACAGGTTGCCGTGGCAGGGCAGATGGCCGCTGCCCAGGACCGGTTCGGCGACGCCGAGGTCGGCGAGCAGCAGCCGGCCCATGGACACCAGCGCCTCACCGGCCTTGGGCGGGCCGGAGCCGGCGTCGGCCAGCAGGACGGTCCGGCCGGCGTGGGCGAGGGTGAGCGCGGCGGCACAGCCGGCCGGACCACCCCCCGCGACCACGACGTCGTAGGCCGGGGCGGGGCTCACGGGGAGCCGTGGAAGGGGTCGAGCTTCTCCAGGTATCCGGCGGCGATCGATGTCTCGTCCTGACCGGTCGCCTCCTTGACCTCCTCGACCGCCTGCTGCACGAGCATGGCCTCGACGTCCTCGGCGGGGATCTCCCCGGTCCAGACACCGGCCGCACCGGCCAGTTGGGGCACGCCCGCCTCGGGTACCTGGATGTTGATGAGGTTGGCGTGGTCGGGGGCGGGCGGATAGCCGGGCTCGGACTCCACCTGGATGTACTGGGGGAACTTCCCGTCGCCCACGGTGTATTCGTGCGTCTCGACGATGCCGAACTTGTACCAGTCGTCGACCATCTGCCGCCGCTGCGCGTTGGACTGGGTGCCCTTCAGGCCGCGCAGCCACACCGCCCGGTGCTCGAAGGCCTTCTCCCGGGCGCTGTCGTCGGAGCCGCTCGGCGGGGTGTTGACGGTCGCGAAGTCGGACTTCTTGAGCACATGGTTGGGGACCTGGGCGGGCCAGAAGGTCGGCAGGTAGGGGCTGTAGCGCGGGCCGAGCCCGGACCGTACCTGGTAGCCGGAGCGGCAGCTCGCCGCGTC
Organism: Streptomyces sp. NPDC029466; assembly: GCF_055574515.1. Classification (NCBI taxonomy): domain Bacteria; kingdom Bacillati; phylum Actinomycetota; class Actinomycetes; order Kitasatosporales; family Streptomycetaceae; genus Streptomyces; species Streptomyces sp. NPDC029466. The sequence continues at coordinate 90,860 of NZ_JBVHZH010000042.1, read as the reverse complement.
GGACTGCCAGGGGGCGGCCATCCAGCGGGTGAGGTCGCCCGGCCCCTGCGCGTACAACGGACCGTTCTTGCCCAGTGCGTCCTGCACGCTGAGCACATCTCCGTAGTCGCGTTCCGGGTTCTCCGGCGTGCGGTGCAGGATGCGGAAGGGCTCGGAGTACATGGTCTTGTGCCGCATCGGCCAGGTGACCTCGCAGCCCGGGTGGAACGCGTCGGCGGCGCAGTTGTCCAGTGCGGCCCGGTCCAGCAGGCCCGGCTGCGCGGCGACGGGCGCCGCGTCCACGTCCGGGTGACCCTTGCGGGGCGGGCCGGAGGTGAAGCGGCCGTCGGCCCACAGGGCGAGCATCCGGTCCTGCTCGCGGGCGAGCTTGATGTGCTGCCGGACGGAGGTGGGTTTGCCGCTGGACATGAAGTCGCCGTAGATCCACGGCCAGGGCACGGGGGACGTGCCGTCCCGGTCGTAGTCACGCATCTGGACATAGACCTGGCGGCGGAGCTCCTGGCTGGCCGGGCCCGGGTCGGCGAGCCGCTTGCGCATGGCCGGGTCGAGGAAGTGGTGCGGGCCCCTCCAGCCGAACTGGGTGGCGAAGCCGTGGTTGGTCCACTGCAGCTCGCAGAACCGGCTCAGCAGCGGTTCGATGTGCTCCGGGTAGGAGACCTGCTGCACGGCGGGCAGCGTGTGCTCGTCGACGAACAGGCTGTAGAGCCGGTCGTAGAGGGTGCGGACGCTCTTCACACCGGGGGCGTAGTGCGGTGGGGCGACCACCGCCCAGGCCGGGCTCGCGGCCTTGGTGACGCCTCCGATGGTGACCTCCGCCGTGACCGGGCCGTCGGAGACGTCGTCGTACCAGGTGTCATTGTTGGCGACGCCGGAGATCGGTTTCTCGGGTGTGGCATACGAGGCCGATTTTCCGACGCCGCCGACGACCAGCAGGCGGCCGTCGTCCTGGGTGGAGATCGATCCCAGGGGGACCGCCCGGTTCATGATCTTCCCGGCGAGTGCGGCGGACTCGTGCAGGGAAGCGCGGATCGCCTTTTTACCCGCATCGATGACGAGTTTCTTCCGCTCCGCTCCCCTGACGTCGAGGTTCCGACGGGTCAGCTGCGCATCCGGCAGGCCGGGAGCCTCATCGATGTCGAGCGGGATGTGGAACTGGTACCAGGCGGCCTTCTTGTTGGCCAGGTGCACCGACCACTTGATCTCGGTGACACCGTCCTCGCCCAGTTTGAGTTCCCGGACGGCCTCCCCGGCCTGGTTGTAGCCGTAGACCCGGAACCGGGCGGCCTGCCGGATGACCTTCCCCGCGCTGTCCTTGTACGAGCCGGGCGGCAGCGGCGGCTGGTCCGGGGATTCCGGGCCGATGAAGGGCGGCTTGTCGCTGTTGCCGACCCGGGCTATGCCGATGGCGGGATGGATTTTGACCTGGACTATCTGGGTGTCCATCGAGGAGCCTTTCGCTGGGCGCGTGTGGTGGTGCCCCCCGACGGCTCAAACGTGGATCAGACCGGCGTCCGCCGTGACCTCCAGGCATCGCAATGGATGAATCCATTCACCCTTTCGTGTCGGCGGCCGCGCCCGCTGCCTTTGTACGCAGCGGGGAGGCCGCCGCGGACCGCGCTCGTCAGACGTCGGCCAGGCCCAGCAGCGCGGGCTTGTCGGCCAGGTCGCGGAAGGCAGCCCGCGGGTCCTGGAGCAGCTTGCGCTCGGTGAGGTCGAGCAGCCCGCAGACGGCGCTCACCTCGGCGGCCACCGTTCCGTCCGTCGTGCGGACGGTCTGCTCGATCCGGAAGGTCTTGCCCTCGCCCCAGACGAACGCACAGCTGACCTCGACCTCGTCACCGGCCCGCAGCTCCCGCCGGTAGCGGATGGTGGTCTCGACGGTCACCGGGCCGACGCGGCGGTCCACCATGGTGCTCTGGCGGATGCCGCTCGCCTGGAGCAGCGACCAGCGGGCGTGCTCGGCGTACTGGAGATAGACGCTCTGGTTGAGATGGCCCTGGGTGTCCGTCTCATAGCCGCGCACCGTGATCCCGACGGCGAACGGCTCCGTCGCGTCCGTACCGGCCGCCGGCTCCGCTGCTTCTGTCATGCGTGCTCTCCCGCTCCCCCAGGGGCGCCGGTCCGCCACGTCGACCCCCGGCGCCTCATCGGCCACTGGCCTCACATCGTAGGTGGGGAGGTCAAGGGGCCGGGTTCCCGTTCCCGGGGCCGGTCCCCGGCACGTATGCGGCGGCCGGGAGGCGGTGTCGGCCGCGGCCGGGGCCGCGTCAGGGGCTGCCCGTCTTCAGCCGCAGGTTCCACTTGTCCAGGATCTCGCCCACCGGCTGGAAGATGGTGAGGGTGGCACCGCCGAAGTTGCCGCAGCCGGCGGCGCCGCCGCCCGAGTGCACACCCAGGGCCTTCGGGGCGCTGGGCTGGGTGACATACGAGCCGCCCGAATCGCCGGGCGCCGAGCAGGCGTTGGTGAACGACAGGCCCTCGATGACCGTGTTGCCGTAGTCCACGGTCTGGTCGACCCGGGTGATCTCCCCGCAGTGCCAGCCGCTGCTCTGCCCGGAGTGGCACATCGACATGCCGGCCAGGCCCTCCTGGGCTCCGGTGACGGTGACCGGCGTACCGCCCTGCCCGGCCACGTCCGCGCTGACCGTCCAGTCCGGGCGGTCGACCTCGACCAGCCCGAAGTCCCCCTCGCGGTCGTTGACGCTGTGCCCGCCGCCCTGGTTGGAGGTCCCCATGCGGCTGCCGTCCTTGCCGAACGCGGGCTGATCGGGGGTGAGCGTGCAGTGACCGGCCGTCAGGAAGCCCTGGAAGTCGCCCGGCCCGGTCACCGAGAAGCCGATGGAACAGATGCCGTCGCTGCCGGGCATCCAGCGCTCACCGCCGACCACCGTGCCGCCCTGCTGACGCGGTGTCTGGTCGCTGCGCTCGACCGTGACGGGGATTTTCGACCGGGCCCCCAGCGCGCGGACGGACGCCTCGAAGACGGCGGTCCGGGCGGTGTGCCGGGTGCGGTCCATACGGACCACCACACCGTTGGCCCGCTCGTCGACGCCCCAGCCGGTGACGCCGGGCACCCCGTCCCCGGCCCGGCCGGTGATCTGCCGCACCAGGGCCGTGAGCGCGGCGCGGCCGTGCGGCACCGTCTTGGGGACCGCCCCGGCGGCGCGCACCCGCTGGGCGTCGGCGGCGCCGGTGACCGCGACGACGAGTTTGCCGGTCGTCCTGTCGAACCACATTCCGGCGGGCGGGGTGCTCAGCGTCCGGCGCACGGCCGCCGCGGCACGGTGCGCATCGGTCTCCTGCGCGAGCCGGGTCCGCACCTGCACCGCGTTCAGTCCGAGGTCCCGGCGCATCGCGTCGAGCATGCCGCGCGGCGTGGGCTGGGGCGAGGGATCGGGCCGGGGCATGCCGTGCGCCGGGCTGAACGGGCCGGCCGCCGCCACGACGGTGGCGACGGCCGCGCCCCAGAGGGCTGCCTTGCGAAAGCGGCGTTCCATCGGGGATCTCCTCGCGGTGTCGAGTGCACGTCGGATCCGATGGGGTGAGCGTGCTCGACACCGCGGCGTGCGGCATGAGGGCGGTCCCCGGCATCATGTCCGGGTGTTCCGTGATCCCGGCCCTCAAGTCCCCACCGTCCACGGCGCGGTGGCGTTCCGGCAGCTTCCCGAGGCGCTGCGGAACGTGACCTACTCGGGTGCCCGCCATCCGGGAGCGACGACACCTGAATGCCCGTCATACACGGCGGACGGGGCGGGCGGTGCCCCCGGCCGCGCCGCCCCGGGCCCCTTCGACGACCTGGCCGCAGGCGCGAACTGCCAGCGCTACGCCTACGCCGTGCTGCGCCACTTCGGCCTGCTGATACCGCCGTTGCGCTCGGCGGAACTCTGGGCCGACGAACGGGCGACCCACCGGGTGGGCCGCCCGCGGCCGCTGGATCTGGTGCTGTTCGACGGCGGTCCGGCGGACGGCCGGCCACCGGGCTACGGCGCGCACGTGGGCGTTCACCTGGGCCCCGACCAGGTCCTGCATCTGTGCCGGGAGGCCGGGCGGCCCGCCGTGTGGCGCTATGCGGACTTCGCGGCGCGGCCGCGCTACGGGCGCTTCCTCGGCGTCAAGCGGGCGGGGCGGGCCGAGGGGCGCTGAGTGCTTCGGGGCCGCCGAGGGGGCGCTGAGGGGGCGCTGAGCACCGGGGGCGGGCCGAAGGGCGCCGGCCGCAGCGGGCGGCCCAGGGGCACTCAGCCCTCAGAAACCTCAGCCCTCAGAAACCCCCGCCGTCGAAGCCGCCGCCACCGAAGCCACCACCGTCACCGAAGCCGCCGCCGAAGTCATCGCTGTTGAAGTCGGATCCGGAGTAGTCACCGCCGTCGGCGCCCGCACCGCCGAAGTCGGCTCCGTAGGCGGCGGACGACATCATCATGTTGCCGAGCAGGGTGCCCACCAGGAGGCCGGGCAGCAGGCCGCCGCCGAAGTAGCCGCCGGCCCAGGGGCCGTAGGCCGGGCCCGCGTCCCAGTAGGGGCGGTCGCCGTGCGCGGTCCTGACCGTACGGGCCAGCGGCTCGCGCCCGTCGTCCATCCGGCTCTTGTCCGCGGCGCAGACCGGCACGGTGCGCTCGGCACCGCCCTCCGGGGCCCACCGGACATCCACGACGGACGGGCCGTGCCGTGGATCGAAGAAGCAGGGCAGCCGGCGCTCGGGCAGCGGCCGGCCCTCCCGGCGTGCGGCGAGGGTGGCCAGCGAGAACCGGCCGTCCTCCAGGGCCTGGGTCACCGCCTGGACATCGCCGGGGTGCTGGGCCGACGCCATCGCGGACTTGGCGGTCTCGTAGGAGTCCAGCGCATGGCTGTAGTCCGCGCGCATCGCGTCATCGGCGCCGGGCTCACCGGGGCTGAAGTCGAGCCGGTCCAGCTCCTCGCCGAAGGCGGTGATGTCCTCGTCGACGACGACCCGCAGGTCCTCCAGCGCGGCCCGCTCCGCCTCGATCCGCCTTCTGCGGTTGCGGCGGGCGATCGCGTACGCGCCGCCGCCTCCGACGGCCACCAGCACCCCGAGCCCGATCGCCGTACCGGTGTCGAAGCCGCTGCCGCCGGAGCCGCCCCAGGAGGCGGGGGCCTGGCCGTGTGCCGACCGTGCGGCCGTGTCGACGAAGCTGTTCAGGCGCTCGTTGACCGTGGGGTAGTCGGAGCTCTTGACCGATCCGACGAGGTTCTGCACCGCATCGCGCGTCATCACCCGCGGGTCGGCGCCGGCGTTGAAGCCGTTGCCGAGCTCCACGGCGTAGACGCCGCTGATGCCGACCTTGGTGCGCAGGTTCTGGAGCAGGGTGTCCGGCTGGTACTCGGCGGCCCGCGGCAGCACGGCGACGAAGATCGGCTTGTCCGCGTCCTTGATCTTCTTGGCCAGCGCGTCCGCCTGGGCACGGGAGAACTGGTCCGTGGCGCGGGGATCGACGTAGACCGGGCCCTTTTCGAGGGCCGCCGCGGCCTCGTCCAGCCCCCCGGCGGCACGGGCACCCGGTGCCATCGCGGCGGCGACCGCCAGCAGCGCGGCCACCAGCAGCAGGACTGGTCCGATCAGCGCACGACGAGTTGCGGTCTTCATGTGTTCGACGCTACCCGAACCGCACTTTAAGGACATCACCGGAGCCGGGATCAATTCCGTCCCGAGCGGTGGATTCTCCCTCCCGTCCCGGGGGCTGTCGCGCCGGAGCTGTCCATCCAGGTGATCGCTCAGCGCGTCGTTTTTGATGCCTCAGGTGCCGGGGATGTTCGGCTCGCCCCTCCCCCCGACGAAACGAGGAGACGATGTGCAGGGCCACCTCGATGGCCACCAATCTGGCCGTCGCCGTCGCCACCACCGCCGTCGGCTGCATGCTGGTGATCTCGCTGGCGCCGTCGCGCCCGGACACCGGGAAGAGTGGTCCCGCGGCCGGCCGGGCGATGGCCGCCACGGCCGGCCATGCGGGCTCGGCCGCGCGGGCCGCCACCTCCGCCCTCGGTGCCCCCGCCGCCAGTGCCGACCCCGAGGAGTTCGCCTCGCCGCCGACGGGGCGGATCGAGGTGACCGCGCCGGAGCCCGGCGTCGACTACAAGGCGAACGGCAGTTTCGCGGTGACCTGGAACAACAGCACGGGCGAGGAGGTGGACATCTGGCTGCGGACGGCGACGGGCCACGGCGAGTCGGAGCGGGTGGCACTGGTCGCGACCAAGGCCGGGGCCGGGCCGGCCGGCGAGGCGCTCGTGACGCTCCCCCGGGTGCCGCCGGGCAAGCGCTACTTCCTGGAGGTGGCGACCGCCGGCGACGGCGCGGTCCGCGCCTTCAGCCGGACCTTCGCCATCACCAACTGACCGGCCGGCGGCCACCGGCCGGTCAGAACGGCCCCTCGAAACGGCGCTAGGGCGCGGCGATCCCGACCAGCCCCGCCAGGGCGTCCCGGTGCCGCCCCGGCGACCCGAGGGCGAGCTCATCGCTCTTGGCCCGCTTGAGGAACAGATGCGCCGGGTGCTCCCAGGTCATGCCGATGCCGCCGTGCAGCTGGACGCACTCCTCGGCGGCGCGTACCGCCACCGGCGCGCAGTACGCCTGGGCGACGGCCACCGCCACCGGGGCGTCGGGGCTCTCGGTGGCGAGGGCGTCGGCGGCGTTCCGGGCGGCGGCGCGGGCCGAGGCCACGTCCAGCCAGAGGGCGGCCATCCGGTGCTTGAGCGCCTGGAACGAGCCGACGGGGCGGCCGAACTGGGTGCGCTCGGCGGTGTGCCGCACGGTTTCGGTCAGACACCATTCGGCGACGCCCAGCTGCTCCGAGGCGAGCAGTCCGGCACCGGTGAGCAGGGCGCGGTCGACGGTGGCAACGGCGCGGTCCCCGGTGGCCAGGAGGCGGCCGGGGGCACCGTCGAAGGTGAGGTGGCCCAGGGGGCGGGTGAGGTCGAGCGGGGTGACGGTGTCGGTGCGCACCCCGCCCGCCGAGGGGTCCACCGCGTAGAGGGCCGGGCCGTCGGGTCCCTGGGCCGGGACGAGCAGCAGCTCGGCGGCCGCGGCATCCGCGACCGAGGTCACCCGGCCGGTCAGGGCGCCGCCGGCATCGGCCCGTACGGACGCCGGACGGGTCAGCCCGCCGGGGGCGGTGGGCAGCGGGACCGCGAGCACGCCGACGGTGCGGCCCTCGGCGAGCGCGGCGAGCGAAGCGGCGACGTCCGCTCGGTCGTGATCACAGCCGAGCAGAGCGGTCACCGCGAGGACCGCGCTGGTCAGATAGGGGACGGGCGCGACGGCGCGGCCGATCTCCTCCAGCACGACGGCGGCTTCGCGGGCGGTCGCGCCCGCGCCGCCGAGCTTTTCGGGCACCAGCAGGCCCGCGGTGCCGATCTCCGTGGCAAGGGAGTGCCACAGGCCGGTGTCGTAGGCGACCTCCGACTCCAGGCCGGCGAGCACGGTGGCCGGATCACTGCGGTCGGCGAGCAGCGACCGTACGGCGGCGCGCAGCGCGTCCTCGTCCTCGGAGTAGAGGAGGTCGGGGTCGGGCGCCGGGGCGCCGGGCAGGGTGGTCCCGTCGTTCATCGGGGGAGGTCCTTCCACGCGACGTCCTTGTCGGTGCGCGGCTCGGGCGGCAGCCCCAGCACACGCTCGGCGACGATGTTGAGCAGCACTTCCGAGGTGCCCCCTTCGATGGAGTTCCCCTTGGCGCGCAGATAGCGGTAGCCGGCCTCACGTCCGGTGAAGTCGACGCCGTCGGGCCGGCGCATCGTCCAGTCGTCGTAGGTCAGCCCGTCCTCGGCGAGGAACTCCACCTCCCAGCCGCTGATTTCCTGGGCGAGCCGGGCGAACGCCAGCTTCATCCCGCTGCCCTCGGGGCCCGGCTGGCCCTTGGTGAGCTGCTGGCGCAGCCGCTCGCCGGTCAGCCGGGCGACCTCGGCCTCCACCCACAGCTTCAGCAGCCGCTGATGGAGGTCGTGGGTGCGCAGTTCGGGGCGGGCGCGCCAGTCGGCGGCGGCGACGCCGATCATGCCGCCCTCGCGGGGGATGCGGGCCCCGCCGATGGCGACCCGCTCGTTCATCAGCGTGGTCTGGGCGACCTTCCAGCCCTCGCCGACCGCACCGAGGCGGTGGGCGTCGGGGATGCGGACGCCGGTGAGGAAGACCTCGTTGAACTCGGCCTCGCCGGTGATCTGGCGCAGCGGACGCACCTCGACGCCGGGGTCGGTCATATCGCACACGAAGTAGCTGATGCCGCGATGCTTGGGCACGTCGGGGTCGGTGCGGGCGATCAGGATCGCCCAGCGGGCCAGATGCGCGCTGGACGTCCAGACCTTCTGGCCGTCGACGATCCAGTCTCCCCCGCTGTCCGGTACCGCGCGGGTCGCCAGCGCCGCCAGATCGGAGCCGGCCCCGGGCTCGCTGAACAGCTGGCACCACACCTCCTCGCCGGTCCACAGGGGGCGCAGGAACCGCTGCTTCTGCTCATCGGTGCCGAAGCGCAGGATCGTGGGCGCGGCCATGCCGAGGCCGATGCCGATGCGGCCGGGGTCGTTGTCGGGGGCCCCGGCGGCCTCCAGTTCCGCGTCGACGACGGCCTGCAGGGAGCGTGGCGCGTCCAGTCCGCCGAGGCCCTGGGGGAAGTGGACCCAGGCGAGCCCGGCGTCGAAGCGGGCGCGCAGGAACTCCAGCCGGTCGGTGTCAGACCAGAGGTGCGGGCCCGCAGGGCCCTCGGTCCGGGGTGGTGGTGGGCGACGGGTGGGAGGGTATTCAGCGAGCAGCTCGGCGGTGCGGCGGCGCAGGTCAGCGGCGTCGGTCATCGGGCCTCCTCCGCTCCGGGGACCACCACGAGCCGGCCGACGGAGGTGCCGTCGGCGACCCGCTGGACGGCGTCGGCGGCCTCTTCCAGCGGGAGGCGTCCGCCGATCAGCGGCTTGATGACGCCCTGGGCGGCGAGCTTGGTGAGCTCCTCGTGGCAGGCGTCGATGGCGGCCGGGTCCTTGGTGTTGTACAGGCCCCAGTGGAGGCCCAGGATCGCGTAGTTCTTCACCAGCGCGTGGTTGAGCGCCGGGGTGGGGATGGCACCGCCCGCGAAGCCGACGACGACGATCCGGCCCTCGAAGGCGATGCACTTGACGGACTTGGCGTACGCCTCGCCGCCCACCGGGTCGTAGACCACATCCGCGCCGCGGCCGCCGGTGGCGTCCTTCACGCCCGCGACGAGGTCGTCGGAGCGCCGGTCGAGGACCACATCACAGCCCAGTTCGCGGGCGATCCGGGCCTTGTCGGCGCCGCCCACCACACCGATGACGGTCGCGCCCGCGGCCTTGCCGAGCTGGACGGCGGCGCTGCCGACACCGCCCGCCGCGGCGTGCACGAGCAGGGTCTCGCCCGCCTGGAGCCGGGCCCGGCGGTGCAGTCCGAACCAGCCGGTCTGGTAGCCGATGTGCAGCGCTGCTGCCTCGGCGTCGTCCAGGGCCTCGGGGGCGGGGCGTACCGTCGCCGCGTCGACGACCGCGAGTTCGGCGAAGCCGCCGTCCGGCAGCGGCGGCTGGGCCAGCACCCGCGCACCGGGCTCACCGGCGGCGCCCTCCCCCACGGCGAGCACCTCGCCGCAGATCTCCACGCCCGGGGTGAACGGCAGCGGCGGCCGCACCTGGTACTGGCCGCGGCACAGCAGGGCGTCCGGGAAGTTGACGTTGGCGGCCCGCACCCGCAGCAGCAGCTGCCCCGGCCCCGGCTGCGGGTCCGGCACCTCCTCCAGCCGCATCACCGCACGCGGCTCACCGTTCTCGTGTACGCGCCATGCCTTCACCTGGTGCCTCCACAGACCTTGGATACGCGGTGGGGCGGAGGGCACACCGGCCCCCTCGCCAGCGACATACTAAGCGGTCGGTATCCCGTAGGGAACAGTCTCCGCCACACGACTACGGGGCCCCGGCGGGATCGCGCCGGGGCCCCGCAGTGGTGGGGCGGCTACGCGTCGCGGAGCGCGGACCAGAAGTCCGGGTCCTCGAACCCGAGCGCCCACAGGCCGGTGCCGCGCACCCCGTACTTCCTCAGCAGCGGCAGCTGCGCGCGGACCCCGCGGCCGTCCTGGTACCAGACCTCGTGCTCCTCGCCGTCCTTGCGATAGGTGAAGTGCGGGGTGCCGGACACCTCGTCGAAGAGGTAGTCCGCGTCCTCCCGTTCACGCAGCGCCTCGGCCTCTTTCCAGGTCACATGGGCCGCACGGCCGGTGACCCCGCGGATCCAGTCCCAGCCGTAGCCCGGGAAGGCCACCTCGATCTTGTGCCGGGGGACGGTGTCGGTGGCGTAGCGCAGGAACTCGTCGTACCAGTCCCGCGCGGAGAGCGGGCCCGCCTCGCCGCCGGACCAGTGCAGGTCGTAGCCCATGATGCGGAACCGGTCGGTGTACCGGCCGAGCCGCTCGTAGTCGAAGGCCTGGCCGCTGCCGCGGACCCGGGCCAGCACGGTGACCACGCACTGCTTGTCCCTCTCGTGCAGCCGTGCGCACAGCTCCTTGACGAGCTTGTTGTATCCGGTCCGCACCCGGTCGCGGTCCTCCCGGTCACCGCTGAGGGCCATCGCCTCGTAGTCCAGGTCGAGCCCGTCGTAGGAGCGGCTCTCGACCAGCTCCAGCAGCGTGTCGACATGGTCCCGCCGCCGCTCCGGATCGTGCATCAGCTCGGCCATCTTCGCGGCGCCGAGGGTCTCGGTCACGGTGGGCACGACATCGATCCCGGCGTCGTGCAGTCCGTCGATGATGTCGCGCCGTCCGGCGCCCGTGTGCCCCTTGACGGTGGTGTCGGAGGAGGCTTCGTACCAGAAGGGGCTGACGGTGTGCAGCTGGGCGGCGTGCCGCAGCGCGTCGCGGTAGGCGGCGTCGGCATCGCCCCAGTAGGGCAGCCAGGCCGAGCCGGTCCGCCCGGCGCTCCTCGGGTCGTGGGCCGCCGCGGCCGCCGGGGTCCAGAGCCCGCTGAGCAATGCCACGGTCAGCAAGAGCGCAAGCCCGGTGCGCGACCGGGTTCCTGATGCTTGATCCATTTCCCGAGCGCTACCCGGTCCGGTTGCTGACGTACCGTCAGTTCGGCCGAACGGACGCGACCGGGGGCCGGGCGGGCGGCGGCGCCCCCTGGGACAGCCCTCAGGTGCGCCCGGCCCGCTGCTGGGCGTCCCGCAGAGCCTCGGACGGGGTGGCCCAGCGGGCCCGGATCACCCGGAAACCGGCCTTTTCGCAGGCGTCGCAGACGAGTTCGTCGTCGTCGACGACGTGGCGGATCTCCCGGTCGCGGGCGATCCGGCGCAGGATCTCCAGCTTGGTGTGCCGCGCCGGGCGCCGGTCGTGGTTGGGGCGCATCCACAACTTCCCCTCGGGCAGACCGTGTTGGGCGAGCCAGGCCACGGTGTCCCGGCGGCAGCGCTCCGGACGGCCCGTCAGATAGACGACCTCGCAGTCCTCGGTGCTGCGCAGCGCCAGGGCCACCCCCTCGGCGAGGGGAGGGTCCTCGGTGGCCGCCGCGAAGAAGGCCCGCCAGTCACGCGGGGTGCGCCGCAGCAGATGCTGGCGGTGGCCGGCGTCCGCGAGCGTGCCGTCCAGGTCGAAGACCGCCAGGGGGCGCGTCGTCATGCCGTTGTCGTCCTCTTCCGTCGCCGCCGTTCACCGGATCCCTCGGGCAAGGTGACCGCGATCCGGCCGGATTCGATCCCCCGTGCGAGGGAGAGCCGATCGTACGCGATATCGGCACAGGTCGCGGTGTCCATCCGCAGCCGGACGTCGGGGCGCTCGGCCGGGCCGTCCGCGTATCCGGGCCCGCCGTCCGGGTGGCCGGATGCCGGCCCGTCGCGACCGAGGACGACATGGAACTCGCCCTCGTCGAGGGCGATGTCGATGACGTCGGTGCCATCCGTGAAGTGCCGGGCCAGCCTTGCCATGAGGGGGACCGCGAACCAGTGGGCCCGTAGCGCGTCGGTCGGGCGCCGCTCGTCGAGGGCGGGGGCGCCCCAGTCGGCGAGGGCGGTGAGCGCGGGCAGCAGTGCGCGCCCGCGGGCGGTGAGCCCGTAGACGAAGGCGGCGCCGGGCGGGGCGAGCCGGCGGCGGGTGACCAGACCGTCCCGCTCCATGTCCTTGAGCCGGGAGGCGAGCATGTCGGTGCTGACGCCCGGCAGATCGGCGTGCAGATCGGTGTAGCGCCGGGAGCCGCCCAGCAGTTCCCGGACGATCAGGAGCGTCCAGCGGTCACCGACGGCATCCAGGGCCCGGGCGACGGCGCAGTACTGGTCATAGCTTCGGCGCGGCATGACACCAGCATAGACAGAGGTTGGACTTTCCAAGTACCGGCTTGGTAAAACCAAGTACGTTGTGTCGAATGCTGCCGCGCCGCGCGGTGAGCGAGGGACCGGGAGGCCACCGCATGCAGTTCAAGCAGTCCAGCAAGATGGCCGACGTCTGCTACGAGATCCGCGGGCCGGTGATCGAGCACGCGGACGCGCTGGAGGAGGCGGGCCACAGCGTGCTGCGGCTGAACACCGGCAATCCGGCGCTGTTCGGCTTCGAGTGCCCTGAAGAGATCCTTCAGGACGTGATGCGCAATCTGTCCCGCGCACACGGCTACACGGAGTCCCGCGGCATCCTCGCGGCCCGCCGCGCGGTCGCCCAGCACTACCAGCAGAACGGGATGCCCGACGTCGGCGTCGATGACATCTACCTCGGCAACGGCGTCTCCGAACTCGTCTCGATGGCGGTGCAGGCCCTCCTCGACGACGGCGACGAGATCCTCATCCCGGCCCCCGACTTCCCGCTCTGGACGGCGGTCACCTCGCTCGCGGGCGGCAAGCCCGTGCACTACCTCTGCGACGAGTCCGCGGACTGGCTGCCGGACCTCGACGACCTCGCCTCGAAGATCACCGACCGGACCCGGGCGATGGTCATCATCAACCCCAACAACCCGACCGGCGCGGTCTATCCGCGCGAGCTGCTCGACGGCATGCTCGATCTCGCCCGGCGCCACGGGCTGATGGTCTTCGCCGACGAGATCTACGACCGGATCCTGTACGACGACGCGGTCCACCACCACGCCGCGGTCCTCGCGCCCGACCTGGTCTGTCTGACCTTCAGCGGACTGTCCAAGTCCTCCCGCGTGGCCGGATTCCGCTCCGGCTGGCTGGTGGTCTCCGGCCCCAAGCAGCACGCCGCCGACTACCTGGAGGGCCTGGGCACCCTCGCCTCCATGCGGCTGTGCCCGAACGCCCCCGCGCAGTACGCCATCCAGGCCGCGCTCGGCGGCCGGCAGAGCATCCAGGACCTGGTGCTGCCGGGCGGCCGGCTGCACGAGCAGCGCGATGTGGCCTGGGAGCGGCTGAACGAGATCCCGGGCGTCTCCTGCGTCAAGCCCAAGGGCGCGCTCTATGCCTTCCCGCGCCTGGACCCGGCCGTGCACAAGATCCACGACGATGAGAAGTTCGTCCTCGATCTGCTGCTGCGGGAGAAGATCCAGGTCGTCCAGGGCACCGGCTTCAACTGGCCGCGCCCGGACCACTTCCGCATCCTCACCCTCCCGCACGCCGACGACCTGGACGCGGCGATCAGCCGGATCGGACGTTTCCTGGCGGGCTACCGCCAGTGACGCCGGGCGGCAACGCCGGCACCGGGCCGCCGGTCCGCCGGGGCGGCAAACCGCGCCCCGCCCCGCACTCACTCGAACGGTCGTACCCCTTTCCGGGCCCCGTCCGCCGCCCGCCGGTACGGTCCCGGGGACCGGGCGGCGGGCGGGAAGGCCGTCCTGGCGCCGAGGAGGCGCCGCGGCACCTCGGGCGGTCTCCGGGCCCCGGCCCTCCCCCTCGCCCGGTGGGCGCCCGTTCCGCCGTCCGCTGACCGAACGCGCTCTTGAGCGCATCGCCCGCAGCAGATTAGGTGGAGGGCGGCACTCCTGCCGTCACCCCACAAGGGAGAGGGATTCGATGCCCGTACGACCTGCGGTATCGGAAGCGGAACTGGAAGCTCACCTGCGCGGAATATGCTTCAAGACGGGCCCGCCGCGCCGTATCGGCGTCGAGATCGAATGGCTGGTCCATGATGCGCGCAACCCCCGATGTCCGGTCGAACCCGCCCGGCTGAAGAGCGCGGCCACCGCCCTGCGCGCACTCCCCCTCACCTCTCTGCTGACCTTCGAACCCGGCGGCCAGCTGGAGCTCAGCTCGCTGCCCGCCACCTCCCTCACCGACTGCGTCGAGGCCGTCACCGCCGATCTCGCGCAGGTCCGGCCCGCCATGCTGGCCATGGGCCTGGGCCTGGCCGGCCACGGCCACAATCCCTGGCACCCCCCGCGCCGGGTGCTGACCGATCCCCGCTACAACGCCATGGAGGCGTACTTCGACCGCTGGGGCTCCGCCGGGCGGTCCATGATGTGCGCCACCGCGTCCGTGCAGGTGTGTGTGGACGCCGGCCACGAAGAGCCGGGACCGCTCGGACACAGCCGGCGCTGGCTGCTGGCCCACCTGCTGGGCGCCGTACTGGCCGCGGCGTTCGCCAACTCACCGATCAGCGAGGGCTGCCCGACGGGCTACCGCACCACCCGCCAGGTCATCTGGTCGCAGCTCGACCCGGCCCGTACGCTCGCCCCGCCCCCGGGGCCGGATCCGCGCACCGCCTGGGCACGCTACGTCCTCGACGCACCGGTCATGTGCGTCCGCTCCGAGGACGGGCACTGGGACGCTCCGGAGGGGCTCACCTTCCGCGAGTGGATCCGTACCGGCGTCCCCAGGCCGCCCACCCAGGAGGACCTGGACTACCACGTCACCACGCTCTTCCCGCCGGTGCGACCGCGCGGCCATCTGGAACTGCGCATGATCGACGCGCAGTCGGGTGACGCCGGGTGGATCGTGCCGCTGGCCGTCACGGCCGCGCTGTTCGACGACCCGGAGGCCACCGAGCGGGCGTACCGCATCGTCAAGCCCCTGGCGGAGACGGCCGGTTCCCGCCCCGCGCCGCGCAATCCGCTGTGGCGGCACGCCGCCCGCGCCGCGCTGACCGACCCGGAGCTGCATGCCGCCGCGGTGGCCTGTTTCGCCGCCGCGCAGGAGGCCCTGCCGCGCCTCGGGGCCTCCCCCCAGGTGTGCGCGGCGGTCGCGGAGTTCACCGAGCGCTATGTGGCACGCGGCCGCTGCCCCGCGGACGACCATCTCGACGCCCTGTACGCCGCGGAGGGCGACCTCACCGTTGGGAAGGACAGCCAGTGACCCTCGATCCCGAGCTCCTTCGTGAGCGCGCGGCCTCGGCGCTGCTCGCCGCCCGCGACCGCACCCGCCTGCTGACCACCTGCGTCGAGCATCCCGACCTCGTCGCCCAGCACTCCCCGCTGATGTCCCCGCTCGTCTGGGACCTGGCACACATAGGCAACCAGGAGGAGCAGTGGCTGCTGCGCACCGTCGGCGGCCGTGACGCGCTGCGCCCCGACATCGACTCCGTCTACGACGCCTTCGAGCACCCCCGGTCCGAGCGCCCCTCGCTGCCGCTGCTGGCCCCCGACGAGGCACACGGCTATGTCGCCGAGGTCCGCGGCCGGGTGCTGGACATCCTGGAGAGCGCCCCGCTGCACGGCGGTCCGCTGCTCGACGCCGGTTTCGCCTTCGGCATGATCGCGCAGCATGAGCAGCAGCACGACGAGACCATGCTCATCACGCACCAGCTGCGCACCGGTCCGGCCGTGCTCACCGCGCCCGAGCCGCCGCCCGCCCCCGATGACCTGCTGCCGGCCGAAGTCCTGGTCCCCGGCGGCCCGTTCACCATGGGCACCTCCACCGAGCCCTGGGCGCTGGACAACGAACGGCCCGCCCACCGCCGCCTGGTGCCCGCCTTCCTGATCGACACCACACCGGTCAGCAACGGCGCCTACCAGCGGTTCATCGAGGCCGGCGGTTACGAGGAGCAACGCTGGTGGGCCGAGGCCGGCTGGGCGATGGTGCAGGAGCACAAGCTGCGCGCCCCGCTCTTCTGGAAGCGGGACGGCGGTCAGTGGCTGCGCCGCAGGTTCGGGGTGACCGAGCCGGTGCCGCCGGACGAGCCGGTGCTGCATGTGAGCTGGTACGAGGCGGACGCCTACGCACGCTGGGCCGGCCGGCGGCTGCCGACCGAGGCCGAGTGGGAGAAGGCCGCCCGCCACGACCCGGCGACCGGGCGGGCCAGGCGCTACCCCTGGGGCGACGAGGACCCCACCCCGGCGCATGCCAACCTCGGCCAGCGGCATCTGCGGCCCGCCCCCGTCGGCAGCTATCCGGACGGCCAGTCGCCGCTCGGCATCCGGCAGTTGATCGGCGATGTGTGGGAGTGGACGGCGAGCGACTTCCTGCCGTACCCGGGCTTCGCCGCCTTCCCCTACCGGGAGTACTCCGAGGTGTTCTTCGGCGACGGCCACAAGGTGCTGCGCGGCGGTTCGTTCGGGGTCGACCCGGTCGCCTGCCGGGGCACCTTCCGCAACTGGGACCTGCCGGTCAGGCGGCAGATCTTCGCCGGGTTCCGTACCGCCAGGGACGCCGACCCGACGGCGGTGGACGCATGAGGCCCGCGGCTCCGCCACGCGGCGAGGACGGTGCCTGATGTGCCGTCACCTTGCCTATCTGGGACCGGAGCGGCCCTTCGGGCAGCTCCTGCTCGCCCCGCCGCACGGCCTCTACCGGCAGTCGTGGGCGCCGCGCCGCCAGCGGCACGGCACGGTCAACGCCGACGGGTTCGGCGTCGGCTGGTACGCGCCCGGCGATCCGGTGCCCGCGCGCTACCGGCGGGCCGGCCCGATCTGGGGCGATGATCTGCTGCCCGACCTGGCGCGGGTGGTGCGCACCGGCGCGCTGCTGGCCGCCGTGCGGGACGCCACCGTGGCCGGGGCGGACGCCGAGGCCGCGGCCGCGCCGTACGCCACCGGCCGCTATCTGTTCAGCCACAACGGGGCGGTGGCCGGCTGGCCGGACGCGCTCGCCCCGCTGGCCGCCGAGCTGCCGCCGGAGGAGCTGCTGCGGCTGCCGGCCCGCTGCGACGCGGCGTTCCTGTGGGCGCTGGTCCTGCACCGGCTGGCGCGCGGCGACGAGCTCGGCGACGCGCTGGCCGGTACCGTCTCGGCGGTCGCCGGGGCCGCGCCCGGCTCCCGGCTCAATCTGCTGCTCACCGACGGCACCACCATCGCCGCCACCACCTGGGGCGACACGCTGTGCCATCTGGCCCTTCCCGAAGGCGGCACGGTCGTCGCCTCCGAACCGTACGACGATTCCCCCCACTGGACCGAGGTACCCGACCGCACGCTGCTGCGGGCCACCCGGACCGAGGTCCACCTCACCCCGCTCAAGGAGCCCGCGACGTGAGCCCGCTCAGCATCACCCGCACCCTCCCTGCCGACGCCACCGCGGCCGCGCTGCGCGCCGATGTCGCCCAGGGTCTGTCCCGTACCCCCAAACAGCTGCCGCCGAAGTGGTTCTACGACGCCCGTGGCAGCGAGCTGTTCGAGGACATCACCAAGCTGCCCGACTACTACCCGACCCGGGCCGAGCGGGAGATCCTGCTCACCCGCGCCGATCACATCGCCGCGGCCACCCAGGCCCGGACGCTGGTCGAGCTGGGGTCCGGCTCCTCCGACAAGACCCGCCATCTCCTCGGCGCGCTGACCGGGTTGCACACCTATCTGCCCATCGACGTCAGCGAATCCGCGCTGGCCGCGGCGGGCGAGGCGCTGCTCACCGAGCACCCCGGGCTGACCGTGCACGCGCTGGTCGCCGACTTCCAGCAGGGCATGGAACTTCCCGAGACGCCCGGCCCGCGGCTGCTCGCCTTCCTCGGCGGCACCATCGGCAATCTGCTCCCCGAGGAGCGCTCGGCGTTCCTGCACTCCGTGCACGCGATGCTGTCCCCGGGCGATGCCCTGCTGCTCGGCACCGACCTGGTCAAGGACGAGGCCACCCTTGTCACCGCCTACGACGATCCGCAGGGCGTGACGGCCGCGTTCAACAAGAACGTCCTGGAGGTCATCAACCGCGAGCTGGGCGGCGATTTCGACCCGGCGGACTTCGAGCATGTCGCCCTGTGGAACGCCGGGCAGGAGTGGATCGAGATGCGGCTGCGGGCCCGTAAGGACCTGACCGTCAAGATTCCCGGAGTGGACCTGGCGGTGACCTTCGCGGCGGGCGAGGAGGTGCGCACCGAGGTCTCGGCCAAGTTCCGCCAGGAGGGCGTGCGCGCCGAACTGGCCGCTGCGGGGCTGGAGTTGAAGAACTGGTGGACGGACAGTGCGGACCGTTTCGCGCTGTCGCTGTCCTTCCGGGTCTGACCGCGGCCGCTTCCCGGCCGGCGTGCCCCTCGGGTCCGCCGGCCGGGTGCCGTGTTCGCGCGCGATGTGGTTCGATGCCCCGACCGCATGTTCGTACCGGACATCCGGTGCGCACGCACGCAGACTCGACGGGCAGGGGAAGCGGCATGGGACCGGTGCTGGATCGACGGGGATTCCTCAGGGGCGCGGCCGGACTGTCGGCCGCCGGGGTGCTGGCGGGCGTCGGCAGCGGGCAGTTCACGGCCGGTGCCGCGGAACGCCGGGCTTCCGCGGTGTCCGTGGCGGACTGGATGGCGGCGCTCGGCGACGGGACCCCGGTCCAGCGGCTGACGATCCCCGGCACCCATGACTCCGGGGCCCGGCTGGGCGGCCCCTGGGTGGCCTGCCAGAACACCTCCGTCGACGCCCAACTCGCCTCCGGTATCCGCTTCCTGGACGTCCGCTGCCGGGCCATCGACAACGTTTTCGCCATCCATCACGGCGCCTTCTACCAGGAGCTGATGTTCGGCGATGTGCTCAACGCCTGCCGGGCGTTCCTCCGGGCGCACCCGTCCGAGACGGTGCTGATGCGGGTCAAGCAGGAGTACTCGGAGGTCTCCGCGGAGGAGTTCCGCCGGATCTTCGGCATCTACCTGGACGACAAGGGGTACCGGTCGCTGTTCCGGCTGGACGCCGGGCTGCCGACGCTGGGTCAGGCCCGCGGCCGGGTCGTACTGCTGGCGGACTCCGAGGGCCTGGGCGGCGTCCGCTACGCCGATCCGCAACTGTTCGACATCCAGGACGACTACATGGCGGAGCCGTTCGGGAAGTACCCGAAGATCGAGGCCCAGTTCCGCAAGGCCGTCACCCAGCCCGGCAAGCTGTTCGTCAACTACGTCAGCACCGCCGCCCTGCTCCCGCCCCGCTCCACCGCGGACCGCCTCAACCCGCAGGTCAAGAAGTTGCTGACGGGCTCGGAAGGGAGCGGCTGGACCGGGCTGGGCATCGTGCCGATGGACTTCCCGAACGAGGCCGGCCTGGCCGAGACGCTGATCGCGCACAACCTCGCGGGGCGGCGGCTGCGGCGCGCGGCCTGACGGCACGGCGGCCGGCGGCCACGGCGACACCTCGGGTCACCCGACCGGCCTAGGGAGCGGCGGCCGGGCGGCACCGTCACCGCGCCCTCTACGCGCGACCCACCGGACCCGCGGATTCCGGGTGTCCCGGGCGCCCCGCCGCGGGTTTCTCCGGTGTTCTGCGCCGCTCGTACGGAATGAGGCGGCCGGGTGACCCAACCACAGCGGCCACCCCTGCATCAGACTGGGTGAAATGTCTGGATCCGGTGTCGTCCCTGCGTCCGAGGGAGTGTCACCGGCTGATGCGGGGAGGCGGCGGCTGGTGGAGACGAGCGAGCGCGGGGCCGTGCCGGCGGACAGCGCCGGCGGGGCGGCCGAGGACGCCGGGGCGCCGGCGGCCGGGGTCTGCCCGGGCCCCGGTGGGCCGGCCTGCACCGGCCGCGGCCGGGACGGCGTTCCGCTGCGGGTGACCCTGGCGCTCGGGGTGCTGACCGTGGTCATGGGCGGCACGGTCCTGGCGCTGGGTTCCCCGTCCCGCGATCCGTTCCTGGCCCCCGGGGACACCGCCACCGGCTCCTACGTGGCGAACCGGGCCGACGGGGACCAGGCCGCCGCCGCGGTGCTCGCCGGGCCCTACCAGGAGCGGCCCGGCCCGCCGGTGGCCGCCGCACGGCACGACAGCGTCATGGCGTCCCCGCTGTCCCGGTCCCGGCCGCTGCTGGCCGCCCCGGCGGCCCCCTCGCCGGCGATCGGCGCGCTCTTCTCCCCCGACGACGAGGGCAAGCCGGTCCACCACTGCACGGCCAGCGTGGTGCAGTCCCCGGGCGGCGACCTGATCGCCACCGCGGCGCACTGTGTGCACGACGAGGGCTTCCGGACCCGGCTGGTGTTCGCGCCCGGTCTGCACGACGGCGTAGCGCCGTACGGCCTGTGGGTGCCCACCCGGATCCATGTCGATCCGCGCTGGATCCGCGACCGGGACCCCGATCACGATGTGGCGTTCCTGCGGGTGCGCCGGGCGGGGCGGACCGGCGGCCGGATAGCGGACCTCACCGGCGCCGAACGCATCCGCTTCGACACACCGGCCGGGCGCCCGGCGCAGCTGACCGGCTATCCCGAGGACCGGGACATACCGGTCAGCTGCCGGCACACGGCGGACGCCCAGGGCCCGGCCCAACTCCGTTTCAGCTGCCCGGGTTTCCCGAACGGGACCAGCGGCGGGCCGATGCTCACCGACCTCGATCCGGCCACCGGGACCGGTGCGCTGATCGGTGTGATCGGCGGTCTCGACGAGGGCGGTGACGACCTCGTCTCGTACAGCAGCCGGTTCGGCCCGGACGTGGCCGCGCTCTACCGGCGGGCGACCACCCAGCCGGGACCGCGGCCCCCGCGGGCCGGCACCCGGGCCGCCGCGTCCGGCGTCAGGCCCCGCGCGGCACCACGGTCTTGAGGACGGACGGCAGCGGATACCAGTCCGCGGTGGCGAAGCTCGCGTGGGCGGCGGCGAGTTGCCGGACCCGGGCCAGCGCCTGGGCCTCGGTCGGGCGGGTGCCGTCGATGGCCGGCGGCACATTGTGGGCGTCGGTCATGATCAGCAGGTAGTGCCGGGTGTCGTACCAGGCGGTGTCGATGCTGCCGTTCAGATAGGTCGCGGCGTCACCGTCGAAGACCACGAACCAGGGGCGCAGCGCCGGGTCCGCGTAGCGCTCGCGGGGGTCGCCCGGGGCGGCACCGTGCACCGCGGGGAAGGCCGTCGAGCGGTCCAGTTTGCCTTGTGCCGCGAGGTTCTTGAGGTGTCCGGCGTACTCCACGTCCGTCCACAGCTTGTCGAACGGGTTCTTCTCCTCGACGGTGCCGGGTATCAGCTCAATCAGGAACTTGCCGGCCAGGTCGGCGCGGGAGGGCCAGCCGCCGGCCCGCACCGCCTCGTCGGGGGTGGCGTGTCCGGCGGTGAGGTCGCCGGGGCCGTAGACGGCGTCGCCCAGCTTCTCGCGCACCAGCGCGTCGAACTCGGCGGGGCCGCGGCCACCCTTGGCGTTGAAACCGTCCTTCATCTCGATCTTGAACAGGATCGGACGGTGGCCGGGGTGCGCGTCGTGCCAGGCCCGCACATCGGCGAGGCATCCGGCGAAGTCCTGATTGCGGTCCTTGGTGCGCAGCTCCGAGGGTTTCGCGGCGCCCTCGCAGTTGCTGTTGTTGCCCAGCGGGTTGCTGTGCGAGACGCGGAAGGACCGCCCCAAGCCGTTGGTCCAGAGGTCGAGTTCGAGCAGTGCGGCGCCGGAGTCCAGGGCATCCGCGAAGTAGGGGTACTTGTCCTTCTCATAGGCGTTGTGGACGCCCACGGAGGTGCTGGTGCCGTATGTCGCGCCGGCCGGCTCGGCGCCCGCCGGCACGGTCGTCGCGAGCACCGCCGCCGCCGCGACGGCGACCGTTCCCACACACCGCTTTCCGTTCATGTGCCCCGCTTCCCCTAGGTCTTCGGCCGTCCGGACACTCGCCCAACGGCCGATCGACCGGTCGGTCACCCGGTCGATCGGGGAGCAGCGTACGGGAGTTGAGGCCCATGGGGCGCACGGGGTGGCTGACGGATAAGCAAAGATCAGACGACACCACCGACTCGGGGAGGACCCATGTCCGACAAAAGCTCCACCAACCGGATACCGCACACCGGACTGCCGCTCGCGGCCGCCACCCTCACGGGCATCGTCGCGCTCTACATCACCCTCGTGGCGTTCGGAAATATCACTGACTTCGGCACGAATCAGGAGTTCGTCCGGCATGTCCTGGCCATGGATACCACCTTCAAGGACCCGGACCTGATGGGCCGGGCCATCACCTCACGGACCTGGCAGGACGCCGCGTATCTGGGCATCATCGCCTGGGAGACGCTCGCCGCCCTGGTGCTGATCGTGGCCACCGCGCTGTGGGCCCGGGGCGTGCGACGCCGGGACCGGCTCGCACGGGCGCGGCTGGTCAGCACCGTCGGCCTGCTGATGCTCCTTCTTCTCTTCGGTGCGGGCTTCCTCGCCATCGGTGGCGAGTGGTTCTCCATGTGGCAGTCCAAGACCTGGAACGGCCTGGAGGCAGCCACCCGCAATATGACCCTCGCCGGGATCGCCCTGCTGGTCGTCCACCTCCCGGGGGCGGCCGGACGGGGCAGCGACGAGGCCGCGGAGGGCGGAGCAGCGTCCTAGGGGCTCGCTCGGCGGTGGCCCGGCCGGCCACCGGGGAGGCGGGGTGCTGCGTGCGGCGTCCTCCGTTGCGCCCTGCGGCGTCCTCCGTTGCGCCCGGCCCGTTCCCGGCGCGACTCCTGGTACGCGGCGAACGCGGTGCACCGAACGCGGTGCCCCTCCCCCCACCCCCGAACCCACCCCCGCCCCCTCCCCCGAAGGGGGAGGAGGGGGAGGGGGCGGGGGAGAGCCTTGCGGGGGCCTGAGCAGCCCTCAGCCCGCCGCGTACACAGCCTCAGCCGGCCCGCGCACACAGCCTCAGCACGGCCGCCTACACCAGAGCCTCGCGGGCCCCGCACAACCCCTCAGCCCGCCGCGTACACATCCTCGATGTAGCGGCCGGAGGCGGTCAGTTCGCGTAGCCAGGCCTCGGATTCCTGCGGGGAGGCGCCGGTGTGTGCGCCGTGCAGCTCGCGGAAGGCGGCCCGTACGCCGGGGGCCATCCGGCTGCCGTCCCCGCAGACGTACACCCGCGCGCCGGCCTGCAGCAGCTCCCACACCTCGGTGGCCTCGGCGGCGATCCGGTGCTGGACGAAGCGGTGGCCGTTTTCGGGGCGCTCGCTGAAGACGGGGCGTACGGAGAGGGCGCCGGCGGCTTCGGCCGCGGTGAACTCCGCGGCGTGCAGGAAGTCGGCGGTGGGGTCGTCACAGCCGAAGTAGAGCCGGGCCGGGGACCGCCGGCCCGCGGCGACGCGGTCGGCGACTGCCCCGCGGAAGGGCGCGAGGCCGGTGCCGGCCGCGACGAGGATGACGGGGGTGTCGTCGGCCGGGTCGAGGCGGAAGGCCTCGCGGCAGGGCTGGACGCGGGCCAATACGGTGTCGCCGGGCCGCACACCGTGCAGATAGGTCGAGCCGGTGCCGCCGGGCAGCAGCGAGACCATCAGATCGGCGTGCCGGGCGTCGGTGGCGGGCGAGGACGACAGCGAGTAGTGCCGGGTGCGCAGCGGCGGCAGCAGCTCCAGCAGCACCGGCCAGGGCAGCGCACCGCGCAGCGCCGGGTGGGCCTCGATCAGCTCGATCAGGGTGCGCTGATCGTCCTCGGCGAGGGTCTCCAGGGCCTGCCGCTCGGGCGGGCAGGGGTTGTGGGCGGCGAGCACGGCGACCTGTCCGGGCGCCGGCCGCCGGCCCAGCTCCAGGTGGTGGGTGAGCAGCTGTCGCACCGTCAGGGGCCGGTCGACCGGCAGGGTGTCGCGTCCGGCACGGCGGCCGGAGTGCAGCGCGAGGACGGTGTCCGGGTCCACGCCCAGGGCCCGGGCGGCCCGCTCGACAGCGGCCGGGGCGTTGGCCGGCAGCACCGCGAGGTGGTCGGCCGTGCGGTAGCCGACGCCGTCCGGCAGGGCGATCCGCAGGAAGCGCTTGGGCCGCGGCCAGCCCTCGGCCGTGAGGTCGTACGCCTCGGTGACGGTCATCGGGACGAGGTCATGGCGGGCGGCGAGGGCGTCCAGCGGACCGCCGGTGACTTCGGTGACGGTGTAGCCGGTGTCCTCCGGAGCCGTCGCGCCGGCGCCGGCGGTCGCCGGGTCGCCGTACCGCGTCAGCAGCTCGGTGCGCAGCGCCGCGGTGAACTCCTTGACGGTGCCGCCGAGGTCGCCGGAGGCATCGGCCTCGGCGCGCGGCAGCAGCCGGTGGGCGCCGAGCGCGGCGAGCCGGTCGTCGATCAGGGTGGGTATGTGCTGGTAGGTGGCGGCCCAGTTGCGGTCGCCGACGCCGAGCACGGCGAACGGCAGGTCAGCGGCGGCGCCGTGCTGTGCGGTGTTCAGCCACTGGACGAAGGCGGCCGCGTCGTCAGTCGGCTGGCCGTTGTAGGAGGCGGCGACGATGACGACCGGCCGGTCGGCGGGCAGCGCACCGGCGCAGGCGTCCAGCGGCGCCACATCGGCGGTGAAGCCGAGTCCGGTGGCCTCCTCGGCGAGCCGCTCGGCGAACTCCCGACAGGTGCCGTAGTTGCTGCCGTGCAACAGCAGCAGCCCGGTGCCCTGGGGGACGCGGGTCGGCAGCCCCTCGTCGGTGGCCGCGTCGCTCCCGGTGCCCTCGGTAGCGCCGGGGAGCACGGCCAGCGCGGCGCGGACCGCGGCCCGGTCGGCGGGCGTCCGGGCGGCCAGGGTGAGGGTGAACCCGTCGGGCTTGAGGGTGAGTGTCTCCTTGATGCGCAGCCGGTAGTCGCCGTGGTCGATCAGGCGGTAGCGGTGGGCGAGGAGGGCGAGCAGCATGGTCGCCTCGTGGAGCGCGAACTGCCGCCCGATGCAGGCGCGTTCACCGGTTCCGAAGGGCTTGTACGCGTGCGGGGAGCGGGCCGCCTCGGCCTCCGGGCTGAACCGGGAGGGGTCGAACAGCTCGGGGTTGTCGCCCCAGGCGGGGTCGCGGTGCAGCATCGGGGTGAGCACGGTGACCAGTTCCCCGGCCTTCACCGGGTAGCGGCCGCCGAGCAGGGTGTCCTCATGGGCCTGCCGGGTGAAGGCGGCGGCGGTGGGCCACAGCCGCAGCGCCTCGTTGAGGACCTGCCGGGTGAACGGCAGCCGTCCGATGTCCTCGAAAGAGGGGTCCGGGTCGGCCTGGTCGCCCCACAGCTCGTCGGCCTCGCGCTGGACCATGCGCAGCGCGAGCGGGTCCTTGAGCAGGTGGTAGAGCGCGAAGGAGAGCGCGCCCGAGGTGGTCTCGTGCCCGGCGATCAGGAAGGTGATGACCTGGTTACGGATGTTGGCGAGGTCCAGGGTGGGTCCGTCGCCCGCCGCGCCGTCCTCCTGCCCGCGGGCGCCGAGCATCAGGCCGAGCAGATCCTCGTCGCCGTTCTCGCCGCTCGCCGTGCGGGCGGCGATGACCTCGTCGACGACGGACGCGAGGTAGTCGGCGTCGGCCCGGAATGCCGCGTCCGCCGCGGAGTGGTCGGCGTCGGGGTCGCGGGAGAATTTCGCCCCGCTCCATTGGAGGCAGCGCACCATGGCCTCGACGAACGGGTGCGGGGTCTCGCCGCGGGAGAACGACTCGAAGTCGAAGCCGAAGCCGGCCAGTCCGATGGTGTCCAGCGTCATCCGGGTCATGTCCTCGGCGACCTGGACGGGCGTGCCGTCGGTGACCCGCCGGTCCCAGGCGGCCATGACCCGGCGGGCGACCTTGAGCATCGCCGGGTGGTAGGTGCGCATCGAGCCGAGCGCGAAGGCCGGCATCAGGACCTCGTGTGCCTTGGCCCAGTTCGGCTCGTCGTTGTAGGCGGTGAACAGACCGTCACCGGCGAACTCTCTGACGTTCTCCAGGATGACCGACACACCCTTGCTGAAGCGGGATTCGTCGGCGACCTCGGTGACCAGATCGAGCGAGGAGAGAAACAGCGTCTCCCGCTCGCCGAGCTTGCGCTTGAAGACCGGGCCGTGGATCCGGGCGAGGTCCATGGACTGCTGGACGGGCGTGTGGGTGAGCCCGGCGTCCGTGAGGTCGGCCACCGGAATGCCGTCATCGGCGGCGCGTTCGTCGCTGTGGAGCGCGATGGTGTCGGTCATGACTCCAGCGTGCGGGCCCCCACGCGCAGGTCACGCCCGGACAACTGCATGATTGTGCAGTGGTTTTTCGCTGCTCGCCCTTGCGCGCGGACCGGAGAAGAGGCAATGGACAACGGGACTGCCGGCGGTGCGCCGAGCACCGACGCCGACGGCGCGGGCAAGCCGTCCTGTGACCGCGCGGAGATCGACCCGGCCGGGCCGTACGCGGACGGCCCCTGGCGCAATTACTTCCTGATTCTGCTGGACCGTATTCCCACCCCGATCGCGGTGTGCCGGGCCGACGGCACGGTGCTGATCGCCAACCCGGCGATGGCCGCCCAGTGGGGCGCGGCACCGGGACAGCTGCGCGGCCGCAATCTGCTGGATCTCTTCGAGCCCCGGGCGAAGGCACAGCTCGACCGGCTGACCGAGGCGCTGCGCATGGGGCGCCGGTCGCGCTATCCGGTGGAGGTGCGCTGGCGGGACGGGTCCGACGGCAGTGCACGGGAAGGGGAGCTGACGATCGATCCGGTGGGCGATCCGTCGGTGCACCCGCCCGCCCTGCTGGCGCTGCTGCGGGTCGGCGACCCCGCTCCGGCGCCGCGCGCCCCGGCGAGCCCGGTGGAGGCCCGCATCCTGGCGCTGGCCGCGGGCGGCGCGACCACGGCGTCGATCGGTACGGCGCTCGGGCTGACGGTCGACGGGGTGAACTACCACCTCACCCGGCTGGCCCGCCGCTGGCGGGTGCAGGGCCGTACGGCACTGGTGGCCAGGGCGTATGTGCTGGGCGTGCTGTCGGCGGACAGCTGGCCGCCGGCTCCGGCCTGACCGGGCCGGGCGCCGGGCCGGGCGCCGGGCCGGGCGGCGGGCCCTGGTGACGGCGGCGCGGCCCGCGGGCCCGGCAGCACGTGTGTACGGATAACCTCCGTGGTGTGGAGGAGAACGCAGCCGCGCGGTTCGAGCGCGGAACGGACGGCCCGAAGGTCATCGTGGTCGGTATCGACGGCTCCGACTCGTCGTGGCGCGCCGCCGCCTACGCGGCGGGCCTGGCCAGGCGCCAGAGCTCGAAGCTCGCCCTGGTCTACGTCCAGCCGGTGCTGCCGGCCGGTGCGGCGATGGGGGCTCCGGTGGTGGATGCCACGAACGAGGTGGCCGAGGAGCTGATGGCCGAGATCCGCAGCGCGACCGAGCGGCTCCAGGGGATCTACCAGGTGCGCTGGGAGTTCCACACCCTGCGGGGCGACCCGTACAACGGCATGGTGCAGATGGCCGACGATCTGAAGGCCGATGCGGTGGTGGTCGGCGCCTCGGAGACCGCCGGACACCGCATCATGGGCTCGGTCGCCGTCCGGCTGGTCAAGGCCGGCCGCTGGCCGGTCACCGTCGTGCCGTAGGCCCCGGGCTGCCCGCCGCTCCGCTGGTGGGGTGCGGTGCCCTGAGGCACGGTGGAAAGTGGACGGGCGGAGCGCCGCCCCGGCGAGGGAGACCACCGTGACCGACCGCACCTATCGTGTGACCGAGATCGTCGGTACGTCCCAGCAGAGCATGGACGCCGCGGTCAGGAATGGCATCAAGCGCGCCTCGGACACTCTGCGCAATCTCGACTGGTTCGAGATCACCCAGGTCCGCGGGCATATCGTCAACGGCGAGATCGACCATTACCAGGTCGGCCTGAAGGTCGGTTTCCGGCTGGAGGACGCCGATTGAACACCTCTCCCGTGTACGTCTCCCGGCGAGTCCTGGCTGTACTAGGGAGTCGCCTTCCTTAGTCGCTCCCGAGGGTCCATGATGATCCGCCGTCGGACCACGACGGAGCGTACGGAGGGATGACGATGGGCCTGCGCGCGGGACAGGGCGTATTGCGCCGTAAACCGATCGAACACATTGAAGAGGCGGAAGGCACCGCGAGCCAGCAGCTCACCCGGGCGCTCGGCCTGTGGCAGCTGACCGCCATCGGCGTCGGCGGCATCATCGGCGCGGGAATCTTCACGCTGGCCGGCACCGTCGCGAATGAGAAAGCCGGACCGGCGGTGCTGATCTCCTTTCTCATCGCGGGTATCGCGAGCGCCGCGGCGGCGTTTTCCTACGCGGAATTCGCCGGGCTGATCCCGAAGGCGGGCTCGGCCTACACCTATGGCTACGCGGTCCTCGGTGAGTTGGCGGGCTGGTTCATCGGCTGGGATCTGCTGCTGGAGTACACCGCGATCGTGGCGGTGGTCGCGATCGGGATCTCCGGCTATTTCGGCTTTCTGCTCGGCGAAATGGGCGTCGATCTGCCCGTCTGGATGCTGGGCGCGCCGGGAACGGGGCCGGGGCACCGGGTGGACCTTTTCGCCGCGGTGCTCTGTCTGCTGATCGCCTATCTGCTGACCCTGGGCATCAAGAACGCCGCACGCTTCGAAACCATCGTGGTGGGCCTGAAGGTCCTGGTGGTCGTCGTGGTGATCGCGGTCGGCTTCTTCCACATCAACACCTCGAACTACCACCCGTTCTTCCCGTTCGGGGTGACCGGCGCCTTCACCGGCGCGGCCACCGTCTTCTTCGCCGTTTTCGGCTATGACGCGATGAGCACCGCGGCCGAGGAGTCCAAGGACGCCCAGCGCCATATGCCGAAGGCGATCATGTATTCGCTGGCGATCTCGATGGTGCTGTATGTCCTTGCCTGCCTGGTGCTGACGGGTATGCAGAACTACAAGGACATCGACCCGGAGAGCGGTTTCTCTTCGGCGTTCAAGTCGGTGGGGCTGAGCAGCCTCGCGGATGTCATCGCGGTCGGCGCGATCATCGGCATTCTGACCGTCATGTTCACCTTCATGCTCGGGGTGACCCGGGTGTGGTTCTCGATGAGCCGGGACGGTCTGCTGCCGAAGTGGTTCGCCAAGACCAGCCCGAAGCACCATGTGCCGACCCGGGTGACCTGGATCGTCGGCTTCGCCTCCGCGGCCATCGCGGGTTTCCTGCCGATCGGCGAGGCCGCCGAGCTGACGAACATCGGCATCCTGCTCGCGTTCGTGGTGGTCTGCATCGCGGTGATCGTGCTCCGCTACAAGCGTCCTGACCTGCCGCGGACGTTCCGTACGCCGGGCATGCCGGTGGTGCCGGCGATCGGGGTGTGCTTCTCGATCTGGCTGATCACGTTCCTGGCGTGGCAGACCTGGGTCCGGTTCGCGGTGTGGTTCCTGATCGGCATGATCATCTACTTCGCCTACTCCTACCGCCGCTCGAACCTGGCGCGGGCGGAACAGGAGGCTTCCGGCACGGGAGGCGGCCCGGGGAAGGTGTGAGCCACGCCCGCTGACCGGGCGGTGGCCGTACGGCGGGGACCGGCGGGCGTGGGTCCGCCGGCCCCCGCCCGTCGCTCAGAAGACGAACGGTCCGGGCGACTGCTTGGACGTGGCCTGGCAGGTGGCCGTGATGCCGAACACCACGACCTTCAGGGAGGTGGCCTCCAGGCGGTCGCCCGCGGCAACCGTACCGCTGAGCGGTCCGGTGGAGACCGGGCTGCCGGCCGGGATCGCCGGGTTGGCCTTGCCGCTGAACTGGGTGGTCCCGGAGCCGTTCTTGGTGAGGGTGAGGGTGGACGCCACCGAGTTCGCACCGATGGCTATGGGTGAGGTGATCGCCGAGGTGGAGAGGCTGATGGTCGCGGCCGTGCCGTTCTGGGTCGCGGTGAGCGTCCCCGTACCGGAACCGTAGAAGCCGCAGTTGAAGGAGAGGGTGGCGGTGCCGGGGGTCACCGCGGGGGCGGCCGGTGCCATCGCGAGGGTGCCCGCGGTGGCGACGGCGACGACAAGTGCCGTACGGAAGCCGAATCTGCCGGGTCTGAGGTGCTTCATAGGGGGGTTACCGCCTTCATGAGGGGGGTGCAGGTCCATGGCACCGGCCGTCGAGGGGTGCGGGAGGAACGACAGGCAGCCACCCGGGGGCCGCGGTCGGACCCCGTGCCGACGCACCGCCCGGATCTGACGGATGCTCAGCGACCTGAATCGCTGCCCATTGAGGCACGCGCCCCTGAAGAGAGCAAGGCAGAACCCCCATGATTTTCGGGGTTCCCGGCCGCAGATGACGCGTCCGGAACACCCTCCTCATCCGTCACTCCGCACCGCCATCAGGGCCTCGCCGACCGCCATCAGCGCCTCACCGGCCGCCGTGCGGAAACCGGCCGGAAAACTCGGCCCGGCGCAGCGGGAATTGCCCCCTTCCCGGCCCTCGACGGGGGCATGAGCGCCAGCCCACCCCATGCCGCAGGTGGCACCCTTCGCCCCCTCGTCCCGCCCCCGCACACCGCCGGTGGCAGCATCCTGACATCCACTCTGATCTGGGCTTTTGTACCCACCGCCGCTACGATCGCCGCCAGGGAAAGGGGGGCCGGATGGACCGGAACATCCGCACCGTGGACGACGTACTCAGGCTTCTGGACGGGCTGTTCGCGCCGGACGCCGACCGCTGGACGAGTGAGGGGGCCGGATGGTGGGACGGCTTCTACGCGGACCGCGACCGGGCGGTGCCGTTTTTCGTGGCGAAGCCGGACGAGCACCTGGTCTCGTACCTCGACCGCGGGCTGATCGCCCCGGGCCGGGCCCTCGACCTGGGCTGCGGGCCGGGCCGCAATGCGCTGCACCTCGCCTCACTGGGCTTCGCGGTGGACGCCGTCGACCTCTCCCCGACGGCCGTCGCCTGGGCCGAGGAGCGCGCCCGGGAGGCGGGCGCTCAGATCGCGTTCCACTGCGGCGACGCCTTCGCACTGGCCGATGACGAACTCGGCGGTCCCTACGACCTGATTCACGACTCCGGCTGCTTTCATCATCTGCCGCCGCACCGCCGCATCAGCTACCTCACCCTTCTCGACCGGCTGCTCGCGCCCAGCGGCCATCTCGCGCTCACCTGCTTCGCGGCCGGCGCCATGGGATCCGAACTCCCCGACGCCGAGTTCTACCGCCGGTCCCGCCTCCACGGCGGCCTCGCCTACAGCCCCGAGTCGCTGCGCCGGATCTTCTCCGACCTGACGGAGGTCGAACTGCGCCGGATGCACGATGAGCCGCCGGAGTCCCCGTACTTCGGCGAGGACTTCCTCTGGACGGCCCTGTTCCGTCGCGACGCCCGGGCATGACGTCCACGGGCGGTGGGGCGCGGGCGTCGCCGAATGCTCAGGGGGTGCCGCTGGGCAGGGGGCGCCCTTCCGCGGGCCGGGCCGCGATGTGCGCCAGATGACCGGCGGCCGACTCCGCGAGGGTGCGCAGCGCGGGGTGCCAGGGGCGGGCCCGCGGTCCGGTCAGGACGAGGCGGCGCGAGGTCCGCGGCTTCAGCGGCAGCAGGACCAGGTCGGCGGGGATCAGCGAGCGGGAGACCTCGGACAGGACGGTCACGCCGATCCCGGCCTGCACCATGCGGATCAGCGTCGCCAGATCCCGCACCCGGTGCGTGGGGGCGAAACGCAGTCCGGCCCGGCGGTGGAGCGTACGGACCCGGTCCTCGCAGCCGTTGGGTGAGATCAGGAACGGGTCGTCCTCCAGGTCGCGGAGGTCGACACCGGGTTCGTCCGCGAGCGGGTGGTCCCGGGGCAGCAGTGCCCGGTACTCGTCCGTGGCGAGCTGGATGCCGTGATCGGCGTGGGGGGATTTCCCGGCGGCAGCCGGGGGCGGATCGACCAGGACGGCGGCATCGGCCGTCCCGTCCTCCAGCCAGGCCGCGACCTCGCCGCTGTCGCCCTCGAAGACCCGCACGGTGATCCGGGGCTGATCCTCGCACCAGTGCCGGAGCAGGCCGGGGACCAGCCCCTGGCAGACCGTTGGTGTGGCGGCCAGCCGCACGGTTCCGGTCATGGCCCCGGTCGCCTCGGCTGCGATCTGCTCCACGGACCGGACCGCCGACAGAGCCATCCGGGCATGCGGCAGGACCCGCTCACCGAGTGCGGTCGTCCGCACGGGGTGGGCACGGATCAGCAGCGGCGCGGCCAACTCGCGTTCCAGGGAGGCGACGGCGTGCGACACCGCCGACTGGCTCATGCCCAGCTCGGCGGCGGCCGCACTGAACCCGCCCGCGTCGACGACGGCGAGAAAGGCCCGCAGCTGGGGAAGGTTCAGGGTCATGCGTCGGCCTCATATCCCTATGACGGCTATGCGTTGGCTCCATGATGCCCGGTTCGGTGAGGCTGGCTCCGTGCCGCCGATTCCGTGCGGTGACGCCCCGAGCAGATGCCGAGGAGAGCCATGCCGTACTTCCGGGTCACCGTCCCCGACCCCGACCTCCCCACCGACGTCCAGCGCGCCCTCGCCGAGGGGCTGACGCGGCTGGCGGTCACGGTGCTGCGCAAGTCCGGCGCGCGCACCATCGTCCACCTCAACCTGGTGCCGCCCGGCCGCTATTACGTCGACAGCGCGCCCCTGACCGACGGCCGTGACGCACATGTGGAGGCGAGTCTCACCGCGGGCACCAACAGCGCCGCGGAGAAGGCCGCCTTCATCGCCGCCGCCGACGAGTTGCTGACGGACCTCCTCGGTCCACTCCCCCGCTCCGGTGTCGCGCTGCACGAACTGCACCCGGAGAGCTACGGCTACAACGGGGTGACACAGCTCGACTACTACCGGCGGGCGGGGGACTCGCGGGCCGCCGGCGCCTCCCCTGCTGCCCCCGCGGCACACTGAACCGGCACGCCACCGTCTGGTGCACCCAGCTCCTCGACACGGGCCGGGCCGAGTGACGGCAGGGGCCGGTCTCGACGCTCACCCCCGTGGCTGGGGGTACCGTTCCGAGTGTCGAGGTCAGAACGGAGCGATCATGCCTGAGCACGCTGACATGCACATCGGAGACCGTCTTCGCACCGTCCGGAAGCGCCGCGGCCTGAGTCAAAAGGAACTGGCCGCAGCCTCCGGCGTATCCGTCTCCCTCATCCGCCGACTCGAACAGGGCACCGTGGATGGCACCCGCATAGAGACGGCACACAAGTTGGCGTCGGCACTACGGGTCAATACGAGCAGCCTCCTGGAGCGCGACGACGAACCGACGCGTGCCGAGACCGCCGAACCGTGGCGCGCACTTCAACTCGCCGTCCAGGTGGCCCCCATTGCGTCGACGGAGGAGCCGACGATGGAGGGCGTGCGCGCGCTCCTCCCCGACGTACGCCGCGCGTACTTCAGCAATCGGCTCACCGTGCTGTCAACGCTGCTGGCCCCGGTGCTGCGCGACGCCGACGCGCTCGGTGACTCCGCGGCAGCCCGCGGCCTGCGCGCCCACCTTCTCCAGATCGCCGGGTCGGTACTGACGCAGGTCCGCCAGTTCGACGCGGCGCAGACCGCACTGCAACGCGCCCTCGACGACGCACCGGATCGACTGCGGGGCTCTGCGGTCGCCACCACGTGGAGTTGGCTACTGGTCAGGCAGGGCAAACTGCGCGCGGCACGTGAGCTGGCCACCCGGTGGGCGGACGATGCCGAGCCACGACTGTCGAGGGCGACACCGGAGGAACTGGCCGCGTGGGGCTGGCTCCTCTTGCAGGCATCGGCCGCGAATCTGCGGGACAACCGGAAGGGCGAGGCGGAAGACACGATGCGGCTGGCCCGGTCCGTCGCGGTGATGACCGGGCGGGAGCTGCCACGCGGCCGCACACGGCTGACAACTTGGGGTCCGACGACGGTGGGGTACAAGGCTGCCGAGCGGCACATCGTCCTCAACCAGCCGGACAAGGTGCTGGCGATGGCCTGGAGGGACGGCAGTCAGGCGGCATCCACGGAGTATCACCGACACCGGCTCGACGTAGCCAAGGCCCATGTGATGATGCGCCACCACAGCGAGGCCGTTGACACACTGGCGGACGTTCACGCTGCGGCCCCCGAGTGGTTGGCGAGTCAGCGGTACGCACAGGACATCTTGGGCGAGGTGATGGAGCAGCGCCGCACGCTGACGCCGCAGATGCGCGAGCTGGCAAATGCCCTTTCAGTTCCCGTGTAGGCGTTGGCACTTCGGGCTTCCGCCCCGAGGAATTGCCATTGAGGGGCAGGGCACACACCCCTACGGTCGACGCATGGAAACCGAGCGCTTACAGCTGGTGACGGCCTTCCCGGCCGGGGAATCGCAGCCGATCGACGCCGAGACAATCAGTGCGACGATCCGTACGGCTCTGCGTCTCGGTGCCGCCAGACCCGAGCCGGGCGAACTCGGCGCCGTACAGGAGGAACTGCGGAAGCACATCGCTCTCCTCCTTCCACTGGTGCGCTCGGCCGCGGCCCGGCTGCCGCGAGACAGCACTCTCGCCCACCAGGTGACCGCCCGACTGGCCGGTATCGAGGAACGGGCCGGGCAGTCGCTCCGATCCGACACACTCGCAGCCCACTCACAGGTGGGCAGCATCGCCCGCGACTGCCAGTACCTGCTGGCCATGCACACCGTAGCGACCCGCTCTTACGGCTGAGCCCGTGACGCTCGTCTTCCTGAAGCTGTCGTGACGCACCGCCAGGCACTGGACGTACCTCCACGGCGAGGTGCCAGCTCACCGACCGGCTGCCGCACCGCCCCCGGTGGCCACCGTCTCAGCCGCGCAGCAGCAGTCCCACCGCAAGGGCTGAGATCACCACGGCGGAGAGCAGCGCGGTGACGGTCCGCCCCCGTGGGCCGGTCAGCGTCCTGCCCAGCACGGCTCCGCCCGCGGCCAGGAACAGCTGCCAGCTCACGGAGGCGGTGATCACGGCCGCCACGAAGGCTGCGGGGCCGGCGGCGCCGTCGCCCAGGGCCCCCGCACCACCGGCCAGCACCAGCGCCGAGAAGTAGAGCACCGCCCAGGGGTTGATCAACGTCAGCCCCAGGAAGGCCAGATAGGCCCGGCCGGGGCGTCCCAGGACGTCCCGTTCCGGGCCTTCTTCCTTGCCGCGGTGGCGCAGTGCCCGTACGGCGGTCCGGAGCGCCATGCCGAGCAGGACGAGGGCGGCGAGTGCGCGCAGCGGGCCCGCGACCGGGGCGAGTGCGCGTGAGAGGGCGGCGCCGCCGGCCATCGCGGCCAGCGCGTAGAGGCCGTCGGCGGTCGCCACTCCGAGCGCCGCCGAGGCGCCGACCCGGAACGAGGTCCGGGCGGTCACGCCCACCAGGAGTACGGCCAGCGCGCCGACGGGAACAGCCAGCGCATAGCCCGCCCACAGGCCCGGCAGAAAGGCTTCGGTCAGGATCTCGGTCATGCCGTCCACCTTCGGGCGGTCCCATGGGGTGGGTCCATCGAAAGTTTCCGCAGGAAACCGTGTGGCATCTCCGCACGGTTGGGGCGGGGCCCGTGGGCGTCTACGCTCTCCCCGCATGATCGATCCCCGGTTACAGACCCTGCGCGTCCTGCATCAGCGGGGCACCGTCACCGCGACCGCCGAGGCGCTGCATCTGACCCCGTCGACGGTCTCCCAGCAGCTGCGGCAGCTGTCGGCCCGGCTGGGGCTGGAGCTCCTGGAGCCGGTGGGCCGCAACGTGCGGCTGACTCCGGCGGCGTTGGCGCTGGTCGAGCACGCCGATGCGCTGTTCGTGCGCTGGGAGGAGGCACGTGCGGATCTCGCGGGGTACGCGGACGGGGTGGCCGGGCGGCTGCGGATCACGGGGGTGGCGACGGCGATCGCCGGGGTGATAGCGCCCGCGGTGGCGCGGCTGCGCGAGGAGTTGCCCCGGCTGGCGGTGGAGATCGGCGAGGACCCGGGCGAGAACCGTTTCGAGCTGCTGCTGGCCGGCCGGGCGGATATCGCCGTGGTGATTCCGGCGCCGGGCGGTCCCGTGCCGAGCTCTCGGCTTCGCCCGAGCGAGGAGGTGCCCCCGTCGGACGATGCGCGCTTCACCCAACAACCGCTTCTGGAGGAGCCGCAGGACCTGCTGGTACCGAGCGGGCACCGGTTCGCCGGACGGGTGGCGCAGGGCGTGACGCCGGCGGAGGCGGCCGGGGAGAGCTGGATCCGCGCCGGGGATCCGGCCGATCAGCATCAGCTGCTGCTGACCGCCTGTGCCACGGCGGGCTTCACCCCGCGGGTGCGCCATGACGCGGTGGACTGGTACGCGGTCGCCGCCCTGGTCGCGCACGGCTTCGGCATCTGTCTGATACCGAGGCTGGCGCCGGTGCCGGAGCAGTGTCCGGTCGTACGGGTGCCGCTGCGCGGGAAGCCGCTCCCGGTACGGCGGTTCCTGGCGGCCGTGCGGCGCGGCAGTGAGCGCCGGCCCCCGGTCGCCCGCGGGCTGGCGGCGCTGCGCGCGGCCGCGGGCGAACGGGAGGCGAAGGGGGTGTGAGCGGGCGGGTCAGGCCTGGAGGGCCTGCCAGAACTCGTCGAAGGACATCCGGCCGTCGCTGTCGGCGTCCTTGGCCTTGATGACCGCCTCGGCGACCGGGCCGGTGACGAACGGGTCGCCCATCTCGGCCATCGCGTGCTTGAACTCCTCCGGCGTGACCTGGCCGTCGCCGTCCGCGTCGAACCGGTCGAACGCCGCCCTGGCCTTCTCCATGTCTGCCATGTGAGGTGCCCCCTTCGTGGTGCTGCGCAGTGCTGCGCGGTGGTGATACCTGGTGATCTGACCTGCGTACATTAGCGGACCGTCAGGAAGCGTCCGGCCGCGCCCTCCGCCGGGCCAGGTAGCGGGCGGTCCGGCTCCCGGGCGCGTCCGCGACCTCGGCCGGGGTGCCCGCCGCCACGATCCGGCCGCCGTCCGCGCCGCCACCCGGACCGAGGTCGATGACATGGTCGGCGCCGGCCACCACCCCCATGTCGTGCTCGACGACCACCACGGTGTGGCCGGCGTCCACCAGGCCGTGGAGCTGGCGCAGCAGCACCTCGGTGTCGGCGGGGTGGAGCCCGGTGGTGGGCTCGTCGAGGAGGTAGAGGGTGTGGCCGCGGCGGGTCCGCTGGAGTTCGGTGGCGAGCTTGATGCGCTGGGCCTCGCCGCCGGACAGCTCGGTGGCGGGCTGGCCGAGCCGCAGATAGCCCAGGCCCACGTCCTGGAGGGTGCGCAGACTGCGGGCGGCGGCCGGGATGTCGGCGAGGAAGTCCGCGGCCGTGTCCACGGTCATCGCGAGGACCTCGGCGACGGTGCGGTCCCGGTAGGTGATCTCCAGGGTTTCGGGGTTGTAGCGGGCGCCGTGGCAGGCGGTGCAGGGTGCGTACGTGCCGGGCAGGAAGAGCAGTTCGACGGCGACGAAGCCCTCGCCCTGGCAGGTCTCGCAGCGGCCGCCGGTGACGTTGAAGGAGAACCGTCCGGCGGTGTAGCCGCGGGCGCGGGCCGCGTCGGTGGCGGCGAAGACCTTGCGTACGGCGTCGAAGAGGCCGGTGTAGGTGGCGAGGTTGGAGCGCGGGGTCCGGCCGATCGGCTTCTGGTCGACGCGCACCAGCCGGTCGATCGCCGACAGGCCCTCGGCGCCGGTGAGTTGAGCGCGGGCCATCGGCCCGGCCGCGTCCTCGCCCGCCTCGGGCGTCCCGTCGCCGAGGTGCTCCCGCACGGCCTCCGCGAGGACCCGGGTGACCAGCGTCGATTTGCCCGAGCCCGAGACGCCGGTGACCGCGGTGAAGACGCCGAGCGGGAAGGCGGCGTCCAGACCGCGCAGATTGTGCAGGGTGACGCCGCGCAGCGTGAGGGTGCCCGCGGGGCGGCGCACCGTGCTTGCGGCGGGTGGTGCGGTGTCGAAGAGGAAGCGGCGGGTGGCGGAGGCGGTGGCGTCCGCGAGCCCGGCGACCGGCCCGCTGTGCAGCACCTGTCCGCCGTGTTCCCCGGCGCGCGGGCCGATGTCCACGATCCAGTCGGCGCGCCGCACCACGTCCATGTCGTGCTCGACGACGAACAGCGAGTTGCCCGCTTCCTTGAGCCGGCCGAGCACGGTGAGCAGGGACTCCGTATCGGCCGGGTGCAGGCCGGCGGACGGCTCGTCCAGGACGTAGACGACGCCGAAGAGGCCGGAGCGCAGCTGGGTGGCCAGCCGCAGCCGCTGGAGTTCACCGGCGGACAGGGTGGGCGCGGGGCGGTCCATGCTGAGATAGCCCAGCCCGAGTTCGGTGAGCACCTCGATGCGTGCCACCAGGTCGCGGGCCAGTGTGGGGGCCACCTCGTCGTCCGGCCGTGCGGCGGTGGGGCGCAGCAGCTCGGCGAGGGCGCCGAGCGGCATTCCGGCGAGGGTGGCGATGTCCTGGCCCCCGAACGTCACGGCCAGCGCCTCGGGGCGCAGCCGGCGCCCGGCGCACACCGGGCAGGGCTCGGCGACCATGAATCCCTGGACGCGCTTGCGCAGGGTCTCGCTCTTGGAGTCGGCGAAGGTGTGCAGCACATAGCGCCGGGCGCTCATGTACTGGCCCTTGTAGGGGCGTTGGATGCGGCCCACATCGCGTACGGGGTGGACGGTGACGACGGGCTGTTCGTCGGTGAACAGGATCCAGTCCCGGTCGGCCTGCGGCAGCTCACGCCACGGCCGGTCGATGTCATGGCCGAGGGCCGCGAGGATGTCGCGGAGGTTCTTGCCCTGCCAGGCGCCGGGCCAGGCGGCGATGGCACCTTCCCCGATGGAGAGCGCCGGGTCGGGGACGAGGGACTGCTCCGTGACCCGGTGGACGGTGCCCAGGCCGTGGCACTCCGGGCAGGCCCCGGCCGCCGTGTTGGGCGAGAAGGCGTCGGAGTCGAGCCGTTCCGCCGTGCCCTCCGGGTAGTCGCCGGCGCGGGAGAAGAGCATCCGCAGGGTGTTGGAGAGGGTGGTGACGGTGCCGACCGAGGAGCGGGAGGTGGGCGCGGAGCGCCGCTGTTCCAGGGCGACCGCGGGCGGCAGTCCGGTGATGTCCTCGACCTTGGGCGCGCCGACCTGGTGGATCAGCCGTCGGGCGTAGGGGGCCACCGACTCGAAGTAGCGGCGCTGCGCCTCTGCGTAGAGGGTGCCGAAGGCGAGCGAGGACTTGCCCGATCCGGACACCCCGGTGAACGCGACCAGCGCGTCCCTCGGGATGTCCACATCGATGGTGCGGAGGTTGTGCTCACGGGCGCCGCGCACCCGTACGTACGAGTCGGCCATCCCTCCATGATCGGTCACCGCCGGCTCCGGTCGGTCACCGCCCCGTCGTCAGCCCGTCGGCCGCGGCGCCCCGGCTCAGCACCGCCTTGCCGATCTCCCTGCGGATCCGGTCGTGCCCGCCGGTCCTGGTGAGATCGCGCACCCGGACCCGCGCACCCTGCGCGGCGAGCTGCGGGACGTACTCGGCCGCGGTGACCCGCCAGCGCTCGCCGGGGCGCTGCGGCGGCGCGAACCAAAAGCGGGCGATGCTACCCCAGTTGCCGTGCGGCTTCTTCATGACGCCGGAGAGCTGGTCACCGAGGCCGTAGACGACCCAGGTGCCGTTGACCTTCTCGTACGGCTGCGGGGTGTGCGCACCGGTGCCGACGATCAGATCGATATCGGGCCGGCCGCCGGTCTCGGCCGCGGTGAGGAGCCGGGCCAGCCTGATCTGCCGTGCGTCGGGGGCCGTTCGGTACTCCGTGCCCCAGTACGGGCTGACGACCACGACATCGGCCCCGGCCCGGCGGGCCGCCCGGGCGTCCTTGATGATCCGCTTCGCGTCGAGCAGATTCACCGTCCACGGTGCGTACGCCGGGCGCCGCCCGCTCCCGGTGCCGTAGGTGTACGCGAGGTGGGCCACCCGTGCTCCGCCAGGGGCCCGCAGCAGCGCCGGACGGGCAC
Organism: Streptomyces sp. NPDC029466; assembly: GCF_055574515.1. Lineage (NCBI taxonomy): Bacteria > Bacillati > Actinomycetota > Actinomycetes > Kitasatosporales > Streptomycetaceae > Streptomyces > Streptomyces sp. NPDC029466. The sequence goes on along the minus strand of NZ_JBVHZH010000042.1, from coordinate 51,166 downwards.
GCTCGGCGGCGTCCCGGGCGGAGCCGGTGTGGCGCAGCCCGACGGTGTCCAGGGCCTCCAGGGTGCGCTGCACACCCGGCACTCCGCGGTCGAGGGCGTGGTGGGAGGCGGTGGCACAGGAGTCGTAGCCGGTCGCCTTCAGCGCGGTGGCGATCTGCGGGGGCCCCTGGAGGACGGGGTAGCCGGTGAACGGCCCGGTCAGCGGTCCGAGCGGGGCATCCAGATGACACAGCGCCAGATCGGCGGCGGAGATGACCGGCCGGACGCCCTTGAGCGCCGGCCGGTAGTCGTACCCGTCGTGCGGTGCGTCCCGCCGGGCCGTGGCGAGTACCTCGCGGTCGGAGGGGTGCACGTCCCCGGCGGCGACCAGGGTGAAGGGCTGCCGGCCGGCGGCCCGGGTGACGGGGGCACCGGCATGGGCCCGCGGAGCGGGCTCCGGGGAGGGCCGCGGGGCGGGCCGTGGGACGGGGTGCGGACGGGTGCAGCCCATGGCCAGCGCGGCGAGCAGGGCGACGGCTGCATACCGGGTGTACGCGCTCATCCCTGACAGATATCAGCAGGGACATGACCGGAAATGCCCCGAGACGCCGATGTCCGCGGCTCTCCCCCGTACGGACTCACGACTGCCGCCATCGGGCGGCCGGACGGCTCACGGGTTGTCCGACTCCGTCTCCGCGGCGAGGGCCGTGGCCTCGTCCCGTGCCGCCTGCGCCTCGGCCGGGCGGTCCAGCGCCGCCAGCGCGTCGGCGAGGGTGCGCAGGGCGCCGGCGAGACGGTGGCTGCCGAGGAGGCCCACACAGGCACGGTAGAGGTCGACGGCTTCCTGAGCGAACGGCAGCCCTTCAGCCGGGCGGTCCAGCTTTGCGAGCATCTCGCCGAGGGTGTGCAGCGAGAGCGCGAGGCCGGCCTGGTAGCGACGGTCGTCGGCATGGGCCTCCGACGCCCTGCGCCAGCGGTCGACGGTTTCCCGGGCGAACGGCAGTGCCTCCTCCGGGCGGTCCAGCTGAAGCAGCAGCCTGACGAGTCCTCGCAGGAACAGGGCGAGCCCGATGCCGCGACGCGGGTCCGGGTCGGCCGCTGCCCGGTCACGGCCGAGGGCAACGGCTTCCTCGACGTACGGCAACCCCTCGGACGGGCGGTCCAGCTGCCCCAGCAGCTCGCCGAGGAGACACAGGGACCGGGCGAGAGCGATACGGCGGAGGACCGGTTCCGCGTCGGCCTCCGCCGGCTCGCGACGGAGCGCAATGGATTCCTCAAGGAGCGGCAGGGACTCGGCCCGCCGGTCGTGATCCTTCAGCCAGGCGGCGTGGTAGTACAGGGCGGCGGCGAGGGCGGGGCGCCGGTCGGGTTCGGCCTCGGCCAGGTCGCGGTAGAAGGCGACGATTTCCTCGGGCTCCTTCTTCAGGGCGAGGGCCTCGTCCCGTGCGGCCCGCGCCGCGTCCGGCCGGACCAGCGTCGTCAGCAGCTCACCGAGCGTGCCCAGGCACTCGGAGAGGAGGGCGCGATGGCGCGCGAGTTCGACATCGGCCAGGGGGCGGCAGATGGCGACGGCCTCCTCGACGTGCGGCAGCCCCTCGGCCGGGCGGTCCACCTTTGCCAGCAGCTCGCCCAGGGTGCGCAGGGACCGTGTCAGCGCGAGGCGGTAGCGAGGGTCCGCGTCGGCCTCCGCCTGGCCACGCTGCGTGGCGACGTCCTTCCTGGCCGCCCGGAGTTGCCTGCCCCACCGCAGCCTCGCCGGCATCGCGCCCCATCGGCGCCCCGCTCTCCGCACCATCACTCCACCGTTCCCGGAACCGGCCCGCCAGGGCGCGCTCCGTCCGTCCCATGCATGTGGTGACCGACCGGTCCGGTGCCGCGGACCAGCGCCTCCGCGCCCGGCCGAGCTGTCCGTCCGACGGGCCGGAGCACGACGGACACCCTGGCCGCAGGCCACCACCGTCAGCCCTGCGGCCAGCCTTGACCAGCGCAATGGCCCCCAGCGACCGCCATGCGGGTAGTTCAGCCGGACCGCCCCGCCGCCGGGGCGGTGGTCTGTCCTGCGGGGGCCTGTCGGGTGAGCCCGGCGCGATCTAACCTCAGGCCGTATGAGTCATGACTCCCTCCGGGACCGTGCGCCGCTTCATGTGACGGTGTGGGACGAGGCGGCGCCCGGTGCGCCGCGGGCGGTGCTGGTGCACGGCACGATGAGCTGGGGCACGGAGTGCTTCGCGGCGCAGCGGCCGCTGGCCGGGCGGTTCCGTCTCGAAGTCGTCGACCGGCGCGGCTTCGGCGACAGCCCGGACACCGAGCGGAGCGACTACGCGGTCGACGCCGAGGATCTCGGCCCACTGCTCAGCCGTGAAGCGCACTTGGTGGGGCACTCCTACGGGGCGGCCGCCGTGATGCTGGCCGCGTCGGCCCAGCCGGCCGCGGTGCGGTCCCTCACCCTCATCGAGCCGTCCCCGCTGCGCACCGCGGCCGGCCACCCCACCGTGGCGGCCGCCCTGGAGCGCATCCGGGCGTCTTTCGGCGACCTCGACCCGGAGCTGAGTCCGGAGGACTATCTGCGGCACTCCACCGAGCCATACGGGCTGCCGATGCCGGAGCCGACCCCGCGGCTGCTGCGCGCGGTGCGGTCGGCGATGCGCGAGCGTCCCGTGTGGGATGCGGAGCTCCCGCTCGGTCCGCTGGCCGGGGCCACCATGCCCAAGACCGTCATCAACGGGACCTGGGACACCGCCCACCCCGACCACCGGGAGTTCACCGGCACCGCGCTGATGGCCTGCGGTGAGTACCTCGCCGGGGCGATCGGCGCCCGCCATGTGCGGGTGTCCGGTGCCGGCCACGCGCCGCACCAGGACCGGCCGGACGAGGTGAACGCCGTTCTCGCCCGGCTGTGGCAGAGCTGACCCGGGCGACCGGGGCCGGGCCGTTCCGGCGGACGGACCGCTCCGCCCCGACCGTCAGGCGACGTCGATGCCGTACTCCTGCACCAGCGCCTCCAGGCCGCCCGGGAAGCCCTTGCCGCCCCCTACGAAGTCCCAGTCGCCGCCCGCCCGTTGCCGGAACGAGCCGAGCACCAGCGCGGTCTCGCCGCGGCGCCCCTCCGAGACCTCCAGCTGTCCGAGCTCCTCCCCCGACGCGTCCAGCAGCCGGATCCGGGCGTCGGTGAAGCCGGCGAGATCGGCGTCCGGGTTGACCTGGGGGTCGATCGCCGCGACCAGGACCAGCCGGTCGGCGTCCGGCGGCAGCGCCTCGAACCGCACCTGTATCGCGGCCCGGTCGGGTGCGAAGCCGGGCAGCATCCGCACCGAGCCGTCCGGGTTGCGCGGGTTGTTGTAGAAGACGAAGTGGTCATCGCTCAGGACGCTGGTTCCCTTGCACACCAGGGCGCAGACATCGAGGGCGACCTCGCCGGACCAGTTCATGCCGAGGACGTTGTGGTCCGGCGCCTCGTCGGCGGCGGTGGAGCCGGCCGGCGCGTCCGTGCCGAGCCGTCCGCGCAGCCCGTACCGGCCGAGCAGATCGACGAGTTCGGAGCCGGCGATCAGGCCGATCGGTTTGCCGTTGGCGAAGGTGTGGGAGCCGGGGCCGAAGCGGGAGGTCGTCACCAGCACGCCCTTGTTGGCGCCTTCGGCCTGGACCGTGCCGTAGAGGTCACGCACGGCGGTCGGCGGGACGGTGTGGCGGTAGCGCTTGACCTGCACCACGATCTTGCCGCCGCGGATCGGGTCGGGATCCAGCGCGTCCACATCGACCCCGCCGTCCCCGGAGCGCTGGGTGGTCACGGCCTGCATGCCCATGGCGCGGAACAGCTCGGCGACCAGGTTCTCGAAGGCGAGCGGGTCCATCTCGTACAGATCCGGTTCGCTGTCGGTGCCGTGGGCGACGACCTCGCCGCCGACGTCGCCCGGCAGGCGTCCGGGGCGTACCGCGGTCCGCTGGTCGGGGCGCGCCGCGAGCTGTCCGCGCAGCCCCTCGGTGAGGCACTCCACCGCGCTGACCTGCGCGAGGTGGAACGCGTCAAAGGCGCCGCGGGCCGCCATGACGGTCGCCAGATACACCTGGGCGGGGCGGCCGGTCACCGGGTCCACATCGTCCACGAACCCGTTGAGGGCCACCGAGTCCAGCGTGCCGTAGGTGTCCGCGGCGAAGAGGTCACGCAGCACCAGCAGCACGCTCTGGGCCAGGACATCGCGGTACAGCGCCCGGCGCTGCGCGGCCGGCCGGGCGGTCTCCTTCTCCTGGTCGGCGGTGGGCATGTACCGGACGGATTTGGTCTCCGGCACGATGTCGTAGCCCGGGAGCTCCCAGTCCAGGACGAGCTGGCGGGCCGCCGGGTCGTATGCGGCTGCGACCTGCCGGGGGAAGCCCTCCGGCCAGGCGGTGGAGGAGTACAGCGCGGCGGAGAAGTATTCGACGGCGGCGTCCGGGTCGCCGTCGCGCAGGCCGTCCAGCAGGTCCGCCATCCCGGCGTTGTGCTGCCGGATCTCGGCCAGCGCGCCCGCGGCCCACTGGTCGTACTGCTGCCGGTAGGCCGCGAGTTGGGCCTGCCGCCGGCTCTCCGCGGCCTGCGCGGCATACCAGTCCTGCTCGTAGCGGGCGCGGGCCTCTCCCTGGGCGCGGTCCCGGCGGACGCCGGCCTGCCAACCGCCCGGCGGGGCCTGATAGCGCGCCGGGTCGGGCATCGGTACCGGGGTGGCGAGGGCGCCGGGCGCGAACTCCTCGATGCGCTCGGGGCGCAGCAGCGCGGCCGGGGAGAACGCGGGGGCGCGGCAGCCCTCGGCGAGCAGGCCGGTCAGCGCGGCGACCCGGCCGTCCAGCTCCTCGGTGCGGCGGCGGGCGTCGGCCTCGCGCTGCTGCCGGTAGGCCGTCTGCCGCTCGCGGTGCATCCGCGCCATGGCCCGTTCCGCGTCCCGGGCCTGCCGTTCCTGGTCGCGCTGCTGCTGTGCTCGCGCACGGCGCTGGGCTTCCTGTTGGCGCTGCTGCTGCCGCTGCGCCTCGGCCCAGATGGCCATTAACCCGTGGGAACGGCGGCTCATATCGCTCTGTGTCCTCCCCCCGGGGCGGCTGCCCCCGGACCCTGTGGAAGCGGTTTCACCTGCGCTGTTGGTGAGACTTTAGCGGGGGAGGGAGCGGCCGGTCACGGTCGGGTACGAAGAATCGGCCCCCTTCGCGGGTGCTTTCGCGGGTGCCTTCGCGGTAAGTTCGCGAATGCCTTCGCGGGTGTGGTCGCCGGGCGTGGACCGGGCATGTGCCGGCCGCCGTTCCGGGCATCGCCCGGCCGCCGCGCCGGGCCCCCGGCCGTGCCTCATCCGGCCGCCGCCGCCCGCAGCTTGGCCGCTGTGACGGCCGGGTCGTCACCGTCGGGCACCCCCGGCACCAGCACGATGTCGCCGTCGACATGGCGGGTACGCAGCGGCGTACGCCCCGCCCTCCCGGCCGCTACGAAGGGATCCCGCCATGGACGACCTCCTGCACTTCCGGGCCGCCGGCACCAGCCTGCTGCTGGACATGTCCGGTGCCGGTCTGCCGCGCGTCGTGCACTGGGGCGCCGACCTCGGTGCGGTCGCGCCCGGCCGGCTCGCCGGGCTGCTCGCCGCCGATGTCCCCCAGACCGTCCCCAACGCACCGGACGAGCCGGTCCCGCTGAGCGTGCTGCCCCAGCAGTCCGCGGGCTGGCCCGGCACCCAGGGGCTCAGCGGCCACCGTGCGGGCCGTACCGCCGCGCCCGCCTTCACGGTGCGCGGCAGGTCCGTGGAGAACGAGAGCCGGCGACTGACCGTCGAGGCGGTGGACCCGGACGGCGGTCTGGCGCTCACGCTGGAGCTCGGGCTGACCGATGCGGGGCTGGTGCGGCTGCGCGCGGCGGTCACCAACACCGGCGACGGGCCCTACCACCTCACCGGACTGACGCCCGCCCTGCCGCTCCCCGCACAGGCCACCGAGCTCCTCGATCTCACCGGCCGGCATCTGCGCGAACGCGCCCCGCAGCGGCACGCGTTCACGCTGGGCACGCATCTGCGGGAGAGCCGGCGCGGGCGCACCGGCAGCGATGCGACGCTGCTGCTGACCGCCGGGGAGGCGGGCTTCGGTTTCCGGTCCGGTGAGGTGTGGGGGCTGCATGTGGCCTGGAGCGGCAACCACCGCACGCTCGCCGAACGCACCCCGGCCGGGCAGGCGGTGCTGGCCGGCGGCGAACTGCTGCTGCCGGGCGAGCTCCCACTTGCCCCGGGCGCGACCTACCGCTCCCCCTGGCTCCACGCCTCCTACGGACACCACGGCCTGGACGAGCTGGCCGGCCGCTTCCACCGTGAGCTGCGGGCCCGCGACGGACACCCGGCGTCCCCCCGGCCGGTCACTCTCAACACCTGGGAGGCGGTCTACTTCGACCAGAACCTGGCCACACTGGAGCGGCTGGCGCGGGCCGCGGCCGAGGTCGGCGCCGAGCGGTTCGTGCTGGACGACGGCTGGTTCCGGGGACGGCGGGACGATCACGCCGGGCTCGGTGACTGGTATGTGGACCCGGCGGTCTGGCCGGACGGGCTGCGGCCGCTGACCGACACCGTGCGGGGGCTGGGGATGCAGTTCGGGCTGTGGGTCGAGCCGGAGATGGTCAATCCGGACTCCGATCTGGCCCGTGCGCATCCGGACTGGATCCTGGCCGACTGCCCGTCACGGCTGCCACCGGCCTCCCGCCATCAGCAGGTCCTCGATCTGGCCCGCCCCGAGGCGTACGCCTATGTCCGCGAACGGCTGGACACCCTGCTGCGCGAGCACCCCATCGACTATCTGAAGTGGGACCACAACCGTGACCTCGTGGACGCCGCCGCGCACCATCAGACGACGGCCGCCTACCGGCTGATGGACGAACTGCGCTCGCGCTATCCGCAGTTGGAGATCGAGTCCTGTGCGTCCGGTGGCGCCCGGGTGGATCTGGGCGTGCTGGAGCGCACCGACCGGGTATGGACCAGCGACTGCATCGATGCGCTGGAGCGGCAGCACATCCAGCGCTGGACCGGGCTGTTGCTGCCGCCGGAGCTGCTCGGCGCGCATGTGGGGGCGCCGGTCGCCCACACGACGGGGCGGCGGCACACCCTCGATTTCCGGGCGGGGACCGCGCTGTTCTGTCACTTCGGGATCGAGTGGGACCTGACGGCGGCGAGTGCGGCGGAGCGGGCGCGGCTGGCCGAGTGGGTGGCGCTGTACCGGACGCTGCGGCCGTTGCTGCACAGCGGGACGGTGGTGCGCGGCGACCATCCCGACCCGGCGCTGTGGGTGCACGGCGTGGTGGCCCAGGACGCCGGACGGGCGGTGTTCGCGCTGGTGCAGATGGCCACGAGTGTGCAGTCCCCGGCCGGGCGGGTGCGGCTGCCGGGGCTGGAGCCGGACGCGGACTACCGGCTGTCGCCACTGCCGCCGGGGGACCACCCGGAGGGGCCGGTCACGTCCCCGCTGCCCTGGTGGGAACGGGGCGTGACACTGCCAGGGCGGGTACTGGCCGAGGTGGGCGTGCAGGCACCGACACTGTTCCCGGAGCGGCTGGTGCTGCTGGAGGCCGTACGGCAGTGAGCGGGCGACGGCGAGGCAATCGGTCCTCGGTGGCGGCGAGTTCGGCTCCTCGTCGGCGCGCCGTCCGCTCCGGCACCGGGAGCTACGGGGCCCCTGGCCCGATGTCGCTTTCGCATTGCCTTCTTTCCTTTATGGCATTACCTTTGTCGCGTGACTACCGGGTCGGCCATGTGCCATGAGCGAGTGAGGTTCCCGGTCACCACGTGACCGCCAGGCGGGCGCCAAGAGGCCCGCCCCCTCCGCTCTTTCAGTTTCGCGCGCTGCGCGCTCTCCTTTTCCCGCGGGTTCGGCTCGCGTACGGGTTTCACCCTGCCCGCGCCCCGCGCCGCCACGCGCCTTACGCGTCATCGCGCACCCTTTCCCTATCCGCCTTTCCGGCGCCCGCACCCCGGACGAACGCCTTTCGCCCGAGGTCAATTCGCCCTGCCCGATGAGCGGTTCGCCGTCTCCCCGCAGGGCTTCTTCGCCCTGCCCGCATATCTCAGCGGGCTCACCCCTCCTTTCCCATCCCGGAGAAAACACCGAATATGCCGATCGATTTCAACCGACAGATCATCGAGGAGTTCCGGGCCAACGGCGGACACGTCGGCGGCCCCTTCGAGGGCGGCCGACTGTTGCTGCTGACCACTACGGGGGCGCGGTCCGGCGCCCCGCACACCACTCCGCTCGGCTACCTTCCCGACGGCGACGGACGGGTCCTGGTCATCGCCTCGGCGGCCGGCGCCCCGAGGCACCCGGCCTGGTACCACAACCTGGTGGCCGAGCCCCGGGTGACCGTCGAGGCCGGCGTCTTCACCTACGAGGCGCGGGCCGTTGTCCTGGAAGGCGCCGAACGCGACCAGGCCTTCGCCCGCGCGGTCGCGACCGATCCCGGCTGGTCCGACTACCAGGAGAAGACGGAGCGCATCCTTCCGGTGGTGGCCCTGGAGGAAATCCCGGCCGGGCCGCCACGTATCAACGCCTCCTCGGCGGGCGCGGCGCTCAAGGCCGTACACGACGGATTCCGCCGGGAACTCGCCCTGATCCGCGAGGAAATCGCCGCATCGGGCCCCGGTCTAGGGGCCCAGCTCCGGGTGAACTGTCTGACCCTCTGCCAGGGATTTCACCACCACCACACCGGTGAGGACGCCGGAATGTTTCCGATGCTCGGCCGGAACCATCCCGAACTCGCCCCGGCCCTTGAGCGACTTCAGCAGGAACACGAGAAACTCGCGGTCCTCCTCGCCGCCCTCCAGGAAGTCATCTCCATCCAGGACGCGGATCCGCAGCAGGTGCTCGCCGAAGTCGAGCGCCTCACCAAGGAGGTGGAAGACCATCTCACCTATGAGGAGAAGCAATTGATTCCGATCCTCGACGGAGGAATGTGCTGAACCGCGGTAAACCGCCGGGCGGGCGCGACGTTCAGATCACGCCGTCGTGTCCCGCCCAATAGGGATCCCGCAGCAGCCGCTTGAAGAGCTTGCCCGACTCATCGCGCGGCAGCCGCTCCTCGAAGACCACGGCCCGGGGGACCTTGTACCCGGCGAGCCGCTCCGCGACATGGGCACGCACCGTCTCGGCGCTGAGCAGCACGCCGGGTTCGGTCTCCAGATGCACGGCGAGGACCTCACCGAACTCCTCGTCGGGGATACCGAAGACCGCCACGTCCCGGACCCCGTCGAGGGCCAGCAGACAGCCCTCGATCTCCGCGGGGTAGATGTTGACCCCGCCGGAGATGACCATGTCGTTGCGGCGGTCGCTGAGGTAGAGATAGCCGTCCGCGTCGAGGTGGCCGATGTCGCCGATGGTGACGTAGCCCGGCAGGCCCGCCGCTTCCATGGCGGCGCGCTTGTCCGGGTCGCCGAGGTAGGTGAACCGGGGCCAGTCCTCGGCGGGTTTGAGGTAGATGTCCCCGGTGGCACCGGGCGGCAGTGGCTCCCCGTCGGGGCCGAGGACCGCGACCCCGCAGGTGCCGGTGGCCCGTCCGACGGTGCCGGGGTGGGCCAGCCACTCCGCGCTGTCGCACCAGGTCACAGCGCCGGTCTCACTGCCGCCGTAGTACTCCCTGAGCACCGGCCCCAGCCAGTCGATCATGGCGTGTTTGATATGCGGCGGGCAGGGCGCCGCGGCATGCACGACCGAGGTGAGCGAGGACAGGTCGTAGCGCTCACGGACCTCCTTGGGCAGTCGCAGCAGCCGGACGAACATCGTCGGCACCACCTGCACCTGCTCGATGCGGTGGTGAGCGATCAGCCGGAGGAACTCCTCGGCGTCGAAGCGCGGCATCAGCGTGATGTCCAGACCGGCCGCCAGTGCGAGGACGGCGTGCTGGCTGGGCGAGGCGTGGTAGAGCGGGGCGGGGATGAGCGTACGGCCGCCGGGGGCGACGGCGAAGTACTCCAGGAACCGCGCCACCGCCTCCGCCAGCCGGTCCGCGGCGACGGGTTCGCGTAGCACCCCCTTGGGGCGGCCGGTGGTTCCGGAGCTGTAGATGATGGTGGGCGGGTGCTCCGCGGCGGCCTCGGGCAGCGGTGTGCGGTCCGCCAGCCAGTCGTCGAGCAGCGGGTGTGCGCCGGTGGGCGGCGGCAGGGCGATCCCGCAGGCGGCCGCGACACCGGCCGGGACGGCCACCTCGACGATCCGTACGCCGTCGGGCAGCACGGCGGCCACCGCGGCCAGCAGATCGGTGTGCACAAAGACGACCTTGCTGCCGCTGTCGGTGAGCACATGCCGTAGCTCGTGGTGCCGGAAGTGCCAGTTGACGGGTACCGCCGAGGCTCCGAGGAGCGCGGCGCCGGCGGTGATCTCCAGATGGGCGGGCTCGTTGCGCAGCACCACGGCGATCCGGTCGCCCGGCTCGACGCCCCACTCCGCCAGGCCGTTCGCTATCCGCGCCGCGCGGTCGAGGAAGGCCGGATAGTCGCGCTCATGGCCCGCGCAGCGGATGGCCGGGGCCCCGGCGGCGGATCGGACGACGGCTTCCATGGTGCCTCCAGTGAGTGCGGCCGGCTCGCTCATTGAACCGGCAAGTGGCGCTACCCACCAGGGCGCTGACCATGCGTCAGCATTGCTTCCGGCCATCGGACGCCCTCTTCTCAGCCACTCCCCCGCACCCGTCTTAGATCCGAGGTCTCCCGGCTCACCAGCGGCCAACTCTCCCAACTCTCCGCTTTCTTCCCTCATGTGCTCCGATGTCTGTGGCGCCCGGGGTCTTCCGGTCCGAGTGCCGGGGCTGCACCATGCGGGATGGCACAGGAGGCACGTACGTGACCAACTGACCCGAGGAGCGAGCGATGCACAGCCGCACAGGACGGTTCGGGCTGCTGGGACTGACGGGGGCGCTGGGCGCCCTGCTGCTGACCGCCGGCGGCCCCGGGGCCGCCGCACAGCCCCCGCCCCGGCCCACCGCCGGCCCCGGTACCAACCACGCCGCCGACGATCCCTTCACCTCGGCACGCACCTCGTGGTGGCGGCAGAGCCGCTTCGGGATGTTCATCCACTTCGGCGCGTACTCGAATCTGGAGGGCGAGTACACCCGGCCCGACGGCACGGTCTGCCGCAACGCGGAGTGGATCAAGCGCGAGTGCGGGATCCCGGACGAGGAGTACGAGCGGCAGGCGGCCACCTTCAACCCGTCCGCCTTCGACGCCCGCGCGATCGTCCGGGCGGCCCAGGACGCCGGTCAGCGCTATATCGTCATCACCGCCAAGCACCATGACGGCTATGCGATGTGGCCGACGCGGCAGAACACCTGGAATCTGCGGGATCACTCCTCCTTCGACCCACGGCGCGACATCCTCGCCGAGCTGAAGAAGGCTGCCGACGCCGCCGGGATCAAGCTCGGCTTCTACTACTCGATCTGGGACTGGCACGACCCGGACTTCGCCGGCCCGGGCACCTTCCCGCACTACAAGAAGCGGATGTATGCCCAGCTCAAGGAGCTGATCGAGCACTACGACCCGGCGCTGCTGTGGTTCGACGGCGAGTGGGACGCGGACAACCCCACCAACCCTTGGTCCCGCCGGGATGGTGCGGACCTCCAGGCGTATCTGCACAGCCTGAACCCGCGTCTGATCGTCAACAACCGCGTCGGCAAGCGCGAGGTGGTCGACGGCGACTTCGGCACGCCGGAGCAGGAGATCCCGGCGGAGCCGGTGGACGGGCAGCTGTGGGAGAGCTGTATGACGCTCAACGACCACTGGGGCTTCGCCAAGTACGACACCCACTGGAAGTCGTCGGAGACCGTGCTGCGCAATCTGCTGGACGTGGCGAGCCGCGGCGGCAACTATCTGCTCAACGTAGGGCCGGACAGACTCGGGCGCATCCCGCAGCCGTCCGTCGACCGGCTGCGCGAGACCGGCCGCTGGCTGACCGCGCACGGCCAGGGCGACGCGGTGTACGGGGCCGGGCACACCGGGCTGGTGGCGGACCCGCCCTGGGGCGCGGTCTCCCGCCGGGGCAACGAGCTGTATGCCGCGGTCACCTCCTGGCCGGCCGCCGGCGCTCCCCTCCACCTCACGGCCAGGGCGCCGTTCGACATCACCGAAGCCCGGGTGCTGGGCAGTTCCCAGCAGGTGACGGTCGCCCGCTCCGGGGACGGCTTCGACCTCACCCCGTCCGGGGCTGCCACCGATCCGCGGGCGAGCGTCATCCGGCTCACCATCCGGCCGCCGGCCGCGGCGCCCGCCGGTCAGGGCACCGGGCTGACGGCGCGGAGCTGGGCCAATGACTCCTTCTCCGGCCCGCCCGCGGTGACCGCCGTCGATCCGACGGTGAACAAGTCCTACCGCTTCGACGGCTCACCGGCCCCGGAGATCCCCGCCGATCACTTCAGCACCCGCTGGACCGGCAGCATCGAGCCGCGCTACGACGAGACGTACACCTTCACCACCGTCTCAGACGACACCGTGCGGCTGTGGATCGACGGCAGGCCGGTGATCGACAGCGCCACCCCGCACGGCCCGAAGGTCGACAAGGGGACGGTCACCCTGAAGGCCGGTCACCGGCACCGTATCCGGATCGACCACACGGAGCAGACCGGCGAGGCCCATCTGAAGCTGCTGTGGTCCAGCCCGAGTCAGGACCGGCAGATCGTGCCGCGGCGTCAGCTCTACGCCGACTGACCGCGGCCGGGGGGCGGGAAATCGACCGCCCCCGTTGGGCCGTTCGGGTCACCGCGGGCGCTGAGGTGACCGGCCGTGCGTCAGGGCGCCGTTGCCGGTGCCCGCTCCTATCCTCGGGGAGCATGGACAACGACGAGATCCTGCGAACCCATGGCGAGGCTCTCGCACTCTTCGGGACCCGGGTGCATGCCGTCCGCGACGACCAGTGGGACGGCCCCACGCCGTGCACGGACTGGTCGGTGCGCGATCTGGTGAACCACCTCACCGCCGAGCAGCTGTGGGTGCCCCGCCTGGTGCGTGACGGCGCCTCGATCACGGACGTCGGCTCGGAGTACGACGGCGATGTGCTCGGGGACGACCCGGCCGGGGCCTGGGACCGCGCGGCGGTGGCCGCCGTGGCGGCGTTCGCGGAGCGCGGTGCGCTGAACCGCCCGGTCCAGCTGTCCTACGGCACCCAACGGGCCGGCGCGTACTGCACCCAGATGATGGCCGACGCGGTGGTGCACGCCTGGGATCTGTCCCGTGCGATCGGCGCCGAGGAGCGACTGCCCGGCCATCTGGCGACGGCGGCGCTGCGCGAGGTGGAGCCGTATGCACCCGGGCTCTCCGCTTCCGGGCTGTTCGCCCCCGCGGTCACGCCACCGGCCGACGCCGACGCGCTCACCCGGCTGCTGTGCCTGCTCGGGCGCCGGCCCTGACCCGGGAGGAGGAGGCCCACGGGTCAGGGCCGGCGCCACACCTGAGATCAGCCGATCAGTCGATGCCGCGGAAGATATTCGGCTCGGCGGGATCGTCGTCGCAGCCGGCCAGGCGCACCGGGGCACAGCGGTCCCAGACTTCCAGATTGCGGACTTCCTTGATCCGGCCTGGCCGCTCGCCCTGCTTCAAACGGGGCTGCTTGTGTTGAGCCTTGTGCAAAGCCACCACGCACTCCTTCATCGAGGTATTGGTTCCGACGCGGTGGCGCCTTGTTCACAAACCGGGAGGTCAGCCAAGGTTTGTGGCGTTCCCGCGACGGGCCAATGGTGTTGGCGTCTCCCAGAAAGGTCGTCCGTCGCCCCTCAGAGTAACGACGCCGCACGCGGCGCGCTCGACGTTTTCCGTCGCGAAAGTCAAGTCCTCGGAAAGCGCGAATACCGCCCCCCTCAATGACGGGGGAAAAGGGTGAGATTTGTGATGCACATCACTCACTCCAATGGCCCTGCGGTTGCTGCATTCGCCTCGCTCCTTGACGCTGGGGAAGGAGCGAAGGATCCAGCCACGAGGCCGCGTGCCATGCCGCAGAGCGCGCGGCCGCGGTGCTACCCATGGGCGGGTGGCATGGTTCTCCGATTCCGGTTACTGGCTCGGGCGGCTGGTCTTCCAGCGCACGCTGGCCGTTCTCTATGTGGTCGCGTTCCTCGCGGCGGTGCGGCAGTTCCGGGCGCTCATCGGTGCGCGCGGCATACTGCCGGTGCCCGCGTATGTGGCGGTGGTGCCGTTCCGCGCGGCGCCCTCGGTCTTCCACTGGCACTACTCGGACCGCTTCTTCGCCCTGTGGTCGTGGAGCGGGGTCCTGCTCGCCGCGGCCGTGGCGGCGGGGGCGGCGGACGCCGTGCCGCTCTGGGCGTCGATGGTGCTGTGGGCCGCGCTGTGGGCGATGTATCTGTCCATCGTGAACGTCGGGCAGACCTGGTACGGCTTCGGCTGGGAGTCGCTGCTGCTGGAGGCCGGCTCGCTGGCGGTGTTCCTCGGTAACGCCGAGACCGCTCCCCCGGTGACGGTCATGTGGCTGCTGCGATGGCTGCTGTTCCGGGTCGAGTTCGGGGCCGGGCTGATCAAGATGCGCGGTGACACCTGCTGGCGGGATCTGACCTGCCTCTACTACCACCATGAGACCCAGCCGATGCCGGGACCGCTGAGCTGGTTCTTCCACCATCTGCCCAAGCCCCTGCACCGGGTCGAGGTGGCCGCCAACCATGTCGCCCAACTCGTCGTGCCGGTACTGCTGTTCACCCCGCAGCCGATCGCGGGATGGGCGGCGGTCGTGATGGTGGTCACCCAGCTCTGGCTGGTGCTGTCCGGCAACTTCGCCTGGCTGAACTGGGTGACCATCGTGCTCGCCCTGTCGGCCGCCGCCCCGCTGTGGGCGCAGCCCGCCGCGCCGCTGCCGGCGCCGCCCGTCTGGTTCGAGGTCCTGGTCCTCCTCGCCACCGCCGGCGTCCTCGCGCTCAGCTACCGCCCGGCCCGCAATCTGCTGGCCCGGCAGCAGCTGATGAACACGTCCTACGAGTCGCTGCATCTGGTCAACTCGTACGGGGCGTTCGGCAGTATCACCCGGGTCCGCCGGGAGATCGTGGTGGAAGGGACGGCGGACGCGGTGACCGGGCCGGACACCACCTGGCTCGCGTACGAGTTCCACGGCAAGCCGGGCGCGGTGCGCCGGCTGCCGCGCCAGTTCGCGCCGTATCACCTGCGACTGGACTGGCTGATGTGGTTCGCCGCGCTGTCACCGGCCTACGCACAGGCGTGGTTCCTGCCGTTCGTGGCCCGGCTGCTGGAGAACGACCGGGACACGCTGCGGCTGCTGCGCGGCAATCCGTTCCCCGATCTGCCGCCGGCCCGGATCAGGGCCCGGGTCTTCCGCTACCGCTTCACGACCTGGCGGGAACTGCGGGAGACCGGGGCGTGGTGGCATCGCACCGAGGAGCGGGAGTTTCTGCCGCCTCTCGCGCGGTCAGCTCTGCGCGGAAGGCGATGACCATATCGCGCGCGTGGCGCAGCCCGATGCGCACGAAGTCCTGCTCCAGCACGTCGAGTTCGGCCAGGGTCTCCTGCTCGTCGCGGCCGAGGCGGGCGCGGGACTTGGCGAGGCCGAGCCGGGAGAGCGCCACGCCACGGGGCTCCTGCATCTCGCGGAACTCCGCCAGCGAGAGGGTGTAGGTCTCCCGCGCGGACTCGTAACGGCCCGCCCGGTAGAAGACGTTGGCGCGCATCTTGTGGTTGTACGCCAGCGCGCTCGCCAGGTCCATCGTGCGGCAGATGGTCTCCGCCTCGGACAGCAGCGCCAGCGCCCGGTCCGTCTCGCCCTGTACGGACAGGACATCGGCGACGCCGCGCAGCGACCAGGCGCGCCCGCGGAAGTCATCGGCGTCGGCGGCGATCCGGGCGGACTCCTCGAACAGCTCCAGGGCCTTGTCGTAGCCGCCGGTGTTGCGGTGCATCTGGGCTATGCCGGACATCGCCCAGACCATGTGCCGGGCCTCGCCGTGCGCCCGTCCCTGTTCGAGCAGCTGCTCATGGAGCTCGGCGACCGCGGCGTAGTCGCCCTGTATGCGGCCGGTCTCGGCGAGGCCGGCGAGCGAGTAGCCGTGGGCGAGGCGGTCGCCGCTGCCCTCGGCCAGCGCGACGGCGTGGGTGAGCAGCCGGCGGGCGAGCGGCAGCGTCCCGCACTGGCGGGCCAGGGTGCCGCCGCTCCACAGCGCCCAGGCCATGGCGCCCGGGTCGCCGGCGGTGCGGGCGCTGCGGTAGCTCTCCCGCCAGGCGTCGCCCGCCTCGGTCACCCGGCCGAGCCGGCGGTTGGCCTCGGCGACCGCGAGCGCGGCCCGGGAGCGCTCCAGGGGTGTGCCCGCGTCGGCGTGCGCCCGGCTCGCCGTCGTCAGCACCTCCTCGTACGAGGAGTTCACACCCAGGGCCGAGCCCAACTCACCCTGATATTCCGGGGCGAATGCCTTGCCGTACATATATCCGTGGCCCTCTCGACTCATCTCCGTGCCTTGATCAACAACCTATGGGCGGGAGGGGGTCCGGCGAATCAGCCCGCATGTGGGTTGTGCCGTACGACTCGAGTGCTACGGATGAGGACCATGGTCATCTTGAGGATGTACGGGTCCGTCAGGGTCATCCCTCCGAGGGAAGAGCGCGCGGGCCCGGCGCACCGCACCCCGCGGGGCGCTCTGCTTGCCCGAGCGGGCCGGATTGGACACCCTGCTGACGACCACCCGATCACGGACCACCGACCGCGAGCACGAGGTGTGGCATGGGAGCAGAAGACACGGGAACACCCGCCGGGACCGGACGCCGGCGGTTCCTCGGCACCGTCGCGGGGCTCAGCGCGGCGGCCGGGACGGGGCTGCTGTCGATCCGGGACCCCGGACCGGCCCGGGCCACCCACCGCCCGGGGCCCCGCCCGCCCCGCGTCCGCCCGCTCTTCCTGGGGACCTACACCTCGGTCCCGGGCGGCGGCGCCGGCGTCGGGTTCGGGACGTATGACTCCGTGACCGGGCAGATCACCGCGGGCGGGGTGGTGGAGGGGGTCGCCGATCCCTCGTACCTGGCCCTGGCGCCGGCCGGCCGGACGATCTACGCGGTCAACGAGCGGGAGCAGGGCGGGGTGACCGCCATGGCGCTACGGCCGGACGGCCCGCCCGCGGTGCTGGGCACCCGGTCCACCGGCGGTGCGGGCCCCTGCCATCTGTCGGTCCATCCCGGCGGACGCTGGCTGCTCAGCGCCAACTACCTCTCCGGCAGCGTCGCCGTGCATCCGGTCGACCCGGCCACCGGCGCCCTGGGCGAGCGAACCGATCTGGTCACCCACTCCAGCCCGCCGCCCGGCCCCGGCCAGGACGGGCCGCACGCCCACCAGATCATCACCGCCCCGGACGGCCGCCATGTACTGGCCGTGGACCTCGGCACTGACACCGTCTACACCTACCGGCTCGACACCTCGGCCGGAAAGCTGACCCAGGTGTCATCGGCGTCGCTGCGGCCCGGGGCCGGCCCCCGGCATCTGACCTTCCATCCCTCCGGCGGCTTCGCGTACCTCGCGAACGAGGTCGACAACACGGTGGTGGTCTGCCGCTACGACCGCCGCAGCGGACGGCTCACGCCCGGCGCGCCGCAGCCCACCGGCACCGGGCCGGGCACCAGCTATCCCGCACAGGTCCTGGTCACCAGGCGCGGCGACTTCGCCTATCTCGCCAATCGGGGTCACAACAGCCTGACCCGCTATGCCGTGGAGGCGGCCGGGGCCCGGCTGCGGCTGCTGGACACCGTGCCCGTGGGCGGGGACTTCCCCCGGCAGATCGCCTTCTCGCCGGACCAGCGATGGCTGTTCGCGGCGAACCAGAAGTCGGGGACGGTGACGGTGTTCTCGGTGAACGCCCGGACCGGGGAACTGCGCCGCACGGGAGACCCGTTCACGGCTCCGGTCCCGGTGTGCGTACTGCCGCGGTGAACGCGCCACAGGCGCCGCGCCGGCCCCGCCCGGGTCACCTGCGGCAAGGGGCCGGCCGACGCGGTCCGAGCCGCGCCGGCCGGCGGAGACCTTCTAGGCGGCCTGCTGCTCGTAGCCCACGAGCCGGACGCAGACGGCGAGGCCCTCGATGGCCTGCTCCAGCTCCGTGAGGCCCGGGTAGCTGGGCGCGATCCGTATGGTGGCGTCGCGCGGGTCGTCGCCGTACGGGTGGGTGGCGCCGGCCGGGGTCAGCACGATGCCCGCCTCGGCGGCCCGGCGTACGACCTCCTTGGCGCAGCCGTCCGGCACTTCGAGGGTGACGAAGTAGCCGCCCTTGGGGTCGGTCCACCGGGCGAGCCCGGTGCCGCCGAGCTCCGTCTCCAGGATCCGGGCCACCATCTCGAACTTCGGCTGGAGCAGGGCGCGCTGGCGCTCCATGTGGGCCCGCACCCCGTCGGTGTCCCGCAGGAACATCGCGTGCCGCAGCTGGTTGACCTTGTCCGGGCCGATCGACCGCTTGGCGTTGTTGCCCAGCAGCCACTGCACATTCGCGGGCGACGAGCCGAAGAAGGCGACGCCGGCGCCCGCCGCGGTGATCTTCGAGGTGGAGCCGAAGACGAACGCACGGTCCGGGTTCCCGGCCTCCGCGCACGCGGCGAGCAGGTCGGCTATCTCGGCCGGCTCGTCGGTGAGGTGGTGGGCGGCGTACGCGTTGTCCCAGAAGATCCGGAAATCGGGCGCGGCGGTGCTCATCGCGGCCAGTCGCGCCACCGTCGCGTCGCTGTAGCAGACCCCGTCCGGGTTGCTGTACTTCGGGACGCACCAGATGCCCTTGACGGCCGGGTCCTCGGCGACCAGCCGCTCCACGACCGCCATGTCCGGCCCCTCGGCCGTCATCGGCACCGGGATCATCTCGATCCCGAACCGCTCACAGAGCGCGAAGTGCCGGTCGTAGCCCGGGACCGGGCACAGGAACGCGATCCGCTCCTGGTCCACCCAGCGCGACTCGGCCCCCGGCAGCACGCTCAGCAGGGCGTGCACCAGGCAGTCGTGCATCAGCTCAAGGCTGGAGTTGCCCGCGGCGAGGAGCTGCCCGACCGGCACCTGGAGCACCTCGGCGAAGATCTCCCGGATCTCCGGCAGCCCCTGAAGACCGCCGTAGTTGCGCACGTCCGTGCCGTCGGCGGCGGTGTGCCGCCCGGCCGGCAGGCTCAGCAGGTCCGCGGAGAGGTCGAGCTGCTCGGGCGCCGGCTTGCCCCGGGTGAGGTTCAGCGAGAGCCCACGCCCCACGAGATCCTGATAGTCCTTGCGGGCTCGCTCAAGGAGCCCACCCGGGGCGTCGGCGCTCAGCTCGGTGGTCATGGTGTTTCCTCTCAGGCCGGTGGCGCCGCGGGGACGGCGCCCGGGGCTTCGGTACTGCCTGCCGAGGATACAAACCGCCGTTCGAACGCTCCGGCCAGCCCCGGGTGGATCTTGCTCGGGCCCGGCCTGATGGGGTTCTCCGCCGCTCCCCTATTCCTGTTTGCGGCTTTTCGTCCGGCATGCGCATGAATAGGCGTTCTTCGAAGTATGCGCAGATGGTCGCGTCCCCGCCCTCGATGCACCGCCCGCCGCCGGACCGCCAGGAACCCCGGGTGGCCGGGCGCCGGGCCGGGGCGGGCCGGGGTGCGCCGCGGAGCGTGGCGTTCGGGGGAAGGCCGGGTGTCGCAGAGGGGGGCCGGGGGACGCGGCTCGTACGTTCGGGCGGCATGACGAACGCATCGGCTGATCGCGCTTCCGGCCCCACCCGCCGCACCACGCTGACCGGGCTCGTCGGCGGGGCCGGGGCCCTCCTGGCCGCCGGGTGCAGCGCGACGCCCGCGACGGCGCCCCCGACCCGTCGCACGGCCCGGGCCTATGCCTCGGCGAGCGATCCGACGCCCGGCGTGATGACGCTCTTCAAGGACCCCGCCTTCAACTTCAACGGGCTCTTCACGCTCGGCGGCTCCGGTTACGGCTCCGCCGAGGTGGGCGAGGTCCTCACCGCCGTGAACACGATCAATAAGGCCGGGCTGTCCGCGCAGACCTACACCGAGACGTTCAAGACGCTCGGCGATCAGCTGCGGAAACCGCCCAGCAGTGGTGAGCCCGACACCCAGACCACCCGCTTCCGTGCCCTGCGGGCCGCGCAGTACTACGCACAGGCGCTGTTCTTCGTCCTCGGCTCCGACACCCCCGGCAGCGAGGAGGCGCTCTACAAGGCGGGACGCGGCGCCTGGGACGCGTTCTGCGAGCGGTGCGACCCGGTGCCGGTGACGGCGCGCATCCCGTACGGGAAGACCCCGCTGCCCGTGTGGTTCTTCCGGCCGGACAGCTCCGGCGAGCGGCGCCCGACCGTGATCCTCACGAACGGCAGCGACGGGCAGAACGTCGACATGTGGACCTACGGCGTCGCCGCCGCTCTTCAGCGCGGCTGGAACGCCCTGGTCTACGACGGGCCCGGCCAGGGCCAGTTGCTCTTCGTCGACCAGGTGGTCTTCACCCCGCGCTGGGAGAAGGTCGTCACCCCGCTCGTCGACTGGCTGTCCGCCCGCCCGGACGTGGACACCGGCAAGATCGCCCTGACCGGACTGAGCATGGCGGGGGATCTGGCCCCCCGGGCGGCGGCCTTCGAGCACCGGATCGCCGCTCTGGTGGCGATGCCCGGTGTGCTCTCCCCCTGGCTGGGCTTCCCGCCGGAGATCCGGGAGATCCTCACCCCGGACAAGGCGAAGACCAACACCATCTGGAACAAAGAGGTGGTCCCCGGGCTGTCGCCGGCCGAGGCCGCGACGATGAAGAAGCGCATCGAACCGTTCTCGGTGCCCGCGATGCTCGCGGCCCGCGCGGGCAAGATGTTCACCGACTTCTACACTCCGGCCACCCTCATCAAGTCGCTGGACATCACGGACGTCGTGAGCCGCATCAAGATGCCGACGCTGGTGCTCGACTACGAGTTCGAGCAGTTCTATCCGGGGCAGCCCCGCCAGCTGTTCGAGAAGCTGACGGCTCCCAAGGACTATGTGAAGCTCACCGCGGCCACCGGCGCACAGCTGCACTGCTCCCCGATGGCCCCGCAGCAGCACTGCGAGGTCGTCTTCGACTGGCTGGAGGAGAAACTGTCCGGCAGCTGAGGGCTGTTGCGGCGTACGCGCAGGGCGAGGGCCGCGGCCCGTCGGGGTCCGGGCGCGGTCCGTACGGGGCTGCGCACGAGGGCGCTAACCGGCCAGGTACTGCCGTAGCAGATCGCGCAGCTCGGTCTCGAACTCGGCGTAGTTGCGGCGGAGTTGCTCCCCCGGCCAGCTCTCCGGCAGGAGTTCGGCGGGCAGCAGCGGGTCGGCGAGGAGATGGCGGAGGGCGGCCGCCGCGACCGTGAAGCGGTCGGCGTGGGTGCCGGCGCGGTCCAGTGCGGCCGACAGGGCGCGGGCCCGCCGGGCCCAGCCGGCCAGGTCCCACAGCCGGCCGGCGAGGGCGGCCGGATCGTCGTCCGGGGTGCCGGTGAACCAGGTGCACTGGTCGGTGACGACGGCGGGCCGGGGCCGGTCGAGGTTGGCGGGGCGCAGCCAGCTGCCCTCGCGGAGCTCGGCCAGCCGCAGTGCCGCCATGGCCTGGCGCAGCGCGGTGCGCTCGGCCGCCGGGCGGCGTTCCGGGGTGGCGACGACGGCGATCTCCCAGCCGCCGCTCCAGGGGGTGGTCCGCGGTGAGCGGCTCTCGTCCTGCCGGGTCTGGCGGGCCAGCAGCCGCGCGGTGAGGGCGTACGAGCCATCGGTCTGGCGCAGGTCGCCGGCGGCGACCATCCGCGAGAGCGCGACCCGGACCGTGCCCTCGGCGATGCCGAAGAGCTCGCCGACCCGCACCAGGGCACGTGCGGGCAGCCGCGGCGGGTGATGCCCGAGGAGCGTGCTCAGCACGATGGAGCGGGCGGTGAGCGGGCGCAGCGCGAGCGCGGCGGCCCCGGTGTCGTCGATCGTGCGGATGCGGTCGTCGTTCATATGTGCCGGAAATTCTAGCGAGGGCGGGCTTCGGCTGGCATTACAGTCTTCCCACGGCTGTTAGGTTTCTGTAACGTCAACGGTATGACCGTCACCCATGAAGTCGTGAATCAGGCCCCGCCGCTGACCGGGTTCAGCACGGCGGACGAGCCGGCCCTGCTGGAGGCGCTGCGCCGGGACGGCGCCGAGTGGGGCGTGCGGGAGGTGACCGAGCTCGGCGCACTGGCCGGTTCCGCTGCGGTGCAGGACCAGGCCCGCTGGGCGGAGGAGCAGCCGCCGCGGCTGCACACCCACGACCGCTTCGGGCACCGGATCGACGAGGTCGCCTTCCACCCGGCCTGGCATCAGCTGATGACCGTCGCGGTGGAGCACGGACTGCACGCCGCGCCCTGGGCCGACGGCCGCTCCGGGGCACATCTGGTGCGGGCCGCGAAGTTCTACGTCTGGTCGCAGGCCGAGGCGGGTCACGGCTGTCCGATCTCGATGACCTACGCCGCGGTGCCCGCGCTGCGTGCCGCTCCGGAGCTCGCCGCGCAGTACGAGCCGCTGCTCGCCGCGCGTGCTTACGACTTCGGGCTGCGCGCGCCGCTGACCAAGTCGGGCCTGATCGCCGGTATGTCGATGACGGAGAAGCAGGGCGGCTCCGACGTACGGGCCAACTCCACGCGCGCGGTGCCGGCCGGGGACGGCACGTACCGCCTCACCGGCCACAAGTGGTTCACCTCGGCGCCGATGAGCGATGTCTTCCTGGCGCTGGCGCAGACCGAGGAGGGGCTGAGCTGCTTCCTGGTGCCCCGGGTGCTGCCGGACGGCACGCTCAACGGGATGCGGCTGATGCGGCTCAAGGACAAGCTGGGCAACCGCTCCAACGCCTCCTCCGAGATCGAGTACGACGAGGCGGTGGCCTGGCCGGTCGGCGAGCCGGGCCGTGGGGTGCGGACCATCGTCGAGATGGTGAACATGACGCGGCTGGACTGTGTGCTGGGGTCGGCGGCCGGGATGCGGGCCGGGCTGCGGCAGGCGCTGCATCACACCGCGCACCGCCGGGCGTTCGGGCGGGAGCTGGACCGCCAGCCGCTGATGCGTTCGGTGCTGGCCGATCTGGCGGTCGAGTCGGAGGCGGCGACCCTGCTGGGGATGCGGCTGGCGACGGCGGTCGACCGCTCACAGGCCGGGGACGCCGGGGAGGCGGCGCTGCGCCGGCTGGCGCTGGCGGCCGGCAAGTACTGGGTGTGCAAGCGGGGCAGCACCCATGCGGCGGAGGCGCTGGAGTGTCTCGGCGGCAACGGCTATGTCGAGGATTCCGGCATGCCGCGGCTCTATCGGGAGGCGCCGCTGCTGTCCATCTGGGAGGGCTCGGGAAATGTCGCCGCGCTCGATGTGCTGCGCGCGCTGGGCAAGGAGCCAGCCGCGCTGGACGCGTTCCTCGCCGAGGTGGAGACCGCGGCGGGCGCCGACCGGCGGCTGGACGCCGCGGTGGCCGGGGTCCGCAAGATGCTCGGCGGGCTCGCCAGTCCGGAGCGGGCGCAGCTGATGGCGCGGTCGCTGGCGGAGCGGATGGCGCTGGTGCTCCAGGGCTCGCTGCTGGTGCGGCACAGCCACCCGGCGGTCGCCGACGCGTTCTGCGCCTCGCGCCTGGACGGGGAGTGGGGCCATGCCTTCGGCACCCTGCCGGCCGGCGCCGATCTGACCTCGGTCCTGGAGCGGGCCCGGCCGGATGCGGCGGATGCGGCCGGGAACGCGTCCTGATGTCCGTACGGGTGGAGCGCGCCGGCCCGGTGACGACGGTGGTGCTGTCCCGGCCCGCCGCCCGCAATGCCGTGGACGGCGCGACCGCCCGGCAACTCGCCGACTCCTTCCGGGAGTTCGATGCCGATGACGGTGCCCGGGTCGCGGTGTTGTGGGGCGAGGGCGGGACGTTCTGCTCCGGTGCCGATCTGAAGGCGATCGGCACCGAGCGCGGCAACCGCGTGGCCCCGGACGGGGACGGGCCGATGGGCCCGACCCGGATGCGGCTCGGCAAGCCGGTGATCGCGGCGGTCGCGGGGCATGCGGTGGCCGGCGGTCTGGAGCTGGCGCTCTGGTGCGATCTCCGGGTGGCGGAGGAGGACGCGGTGTTCGGGGTGTTCTGCCGGCGCTGGGGCGTACCGCTGATCGACGGCGGTACGGTGCGGCTGCCGCGGCTGATCGGCGCGAGCCGGGCGATGGACCTGGTGCTGACGGGGCGTCCGGTCCCGGCGGCGGAGGCGCAGGACATCGGCCTGGTCCACCGGGTGGTGCCGGCCGGTTCGGCGCGCGCGGAGGCGGAGTTGCTGGCGGCGGAGCTCGCCCGCTTCCCGCAGGCGTGTCTGCGCAGCGACCGGGCGTCCCTGCTGGACCAGGAGGGCCGGGACGAGGAATCGGCGATGGCCGCGGAACTCCGTTACGGACAGTCGGTGCTGCCCGAGGCGGCAGAGGGCGCGGCGCGGTTCACCGCGGGCGCGGGGCGGCACGGTACGCCGGACGGCAGCCGGGATCCGGCAGCCGTCGCGCCCACGGAGCCGCCCCGCCCCGGGACCGCGCCGGACTCCTCCCGCTCCGGCCCTGGTCACGGCGGCTGACGGCAGCCGCGGGGCCGCCACCCCGCGGACGGCCGGTGTCGTTGAACGCCCGTGGCCGGCCGCGTACCGTCGCTCTGCCCCGTCGTCGCCGCCCTTCCTCCAGGAGCCCGCCATGCGCGATCTGAACTACCCCGAGGAGGGCGGCACCCGTCGTACCCCGCTGCCGCCCGGCTACCAGCACCTCCGCGAGGAGCTGTTGCTGGGCCACGGCCGCGCGGTGCTGACCGCGGCGGGCGAGGCGATCACCGCCTTCCGGATGCATCGCGCGGCGGGCACCGGAATCCGCTCGGACGCCCCACGGGCCGCGCCGGGTGTGCATGTCGAGGTCTCACTGGGCTTCGGCCCGCTGCGGCTGCGGGCGCCGTGCACCGTGGTGTGGACGGTGGCCGAGGAGAACCGCGTCGGGTTCGGCTACGGGGCCCGGCAGGGGCATCCGGAGTGCGGTGAGGAGGCGTTCGTCGCCGAGCTGCGCGCGGACGGCTCGGTCTGGTTCACGGTGACCGCCTTCAGCCGGCCCGCCCGGACGCTCACCCGGCTCGGGGGCCCGCTGGTCCCGGTCTTCCAGCGTCAGTACGTACGCCATCTCGGCCGGACCCTCCGCCGCCTCGTGAACCGTCCGTGAATTCCGCCTGACGGGAACCGGCCACCGCCGCCCGCCGCGGTGCCCGTCGCGGCACCCGTCCGGCCGGCCGGCTCCGGACGCGGCGCGCTCGCCACGGCGCCCTGCTCACACCCTGATAGCCCCTGGAATACGGGTAGTTACCGACGCGTAGCAATACGGCCGCCGATCGCTATACGTCCACTTCTGCTTCATCTTTTCGTCACCATCACCTCTGGTGACCATGAAAGAAAACCAGACATGTGTGATGACGAACTGATCCCGCCGCAGGCGGACATGACCGAGCGGGAGTGGCTGCGGGCCGGGTCGGAGGCGACGGCCGGGGGGCCGTCGATGCGGACGACGGGGCGCGTTCCGCAGTGGGTGAACCGGCGGACCCTGCTGGGCGGCGCGATGGCCGGTGCGGCGCTCACGATGCTGCCGTCGCCGGCCCAGTCACGGGCGTCCGCCACGCCCCGCCTCGGGGGTCCGGGAGCCTTTCCGTTCCCCGACCACCCCAATGGCAAGGGCGAGTTCGCCGTCCTGGTGACCGGTGACGCGGGGACGGGGGACGAGGCCCAGTACGCGGTGGCGGCCGCCGCTCGGGACCTCTGCCGGACCGAGGGGATCGGCCTCGCGGTGGGCCTTGGCGACAACATTTACGAGAACGGGCCGGAATCCGACGACGACTCGGAGTTCCAGGACAAGTTCGAGAAGCCCAACAGCGGTATCGATGTGCCCTGGCTGATGGTGCTGGGCAATCACGACTGCTCGGGGCTGATCCCCGGCAGCGGCGGCGACCCGTCCCGCGGTGACCGCGAGGTCGCCTATGCCGCCACCTCACGGCGCTGGTACATGCCGAGCCGCTACTACAGCGTGCCGCTGCCCGCCGCCGATCCGCTGGTGGAGTTCTTCGCCATCGACACCATTCCCTGGTCGTCGTATGTGGCCCAGCTCGACCCGCACTACCGCTGGGACGGGCCGTACATGCGCGAGCAGCGCGCCTGGCTGGACGGCGCGCTGCGCGCCTCGCGGGCCCGCTGGAAGGTCGTGATCGGCCACCACCCGTACCTCAACAACGGCAAGCACGGCAGCGCCGGTTCCTACGACGGTTTCGAGATCGGCAACTACACCAGCGGCGTCCACCTCAAGGACATGTACGAGAACGTGGTCTGCGGACGGGCCGATCTGATCCTGTCCGGTCATGACCACACGCTTCAGATCCTGGAGCCGACGGCCCGTACGGGCGGCACCCGGCAGGTGGTGTGCGGTGCGTCGGCCAAGACGGAGGACGGCACGGCACACCACGGCCACCCGGCGGCCTGGCAGAACTTCTCCGACCACGGCTTCATGGTGCTGAAGGTGTCCGGCGCCCGGCTGACCATCGACGCGTACACCGTCGACGTGGCGACCCGGAAGGCCACCCTGGCCCACCGCACCCGCCAGACCCGCCCGGTGGCGGCCCCGGCCGGGGCACCCGCCTGACCACAGCAGCCGTCCCGGGGGCGCACTCCCGGGACGGCTCGCCTCATGCGACTACCAGGGGCAGTTGCGGCCGTCGCGCCCGCCGCTTCCAGGACGTCCAGTCCGTCTCACCCGTCCACGGCACCTCGTCCTGGGCCTGAACACACCGGCCGTGTGCTGGTGGGCGCGGCCGGCGTCGGCGGGTGCCGGCGGGTGTCCGGCAGCGCTCAGGGGTGCATACGGGCGCCCTTGAGCACCTTGTCGACGGCGTTGCGCGGTCCGTACACGGCGAGACCCACCAGGTCCAGCCGGTCCTTCGGCACCGCCCGCACCGCCGCGCGGTTGTCCCGGTCGTTGCCGGTGACGAAGAGGTCGGAGGTGAACACCGACCGGGGAAGCGCGCGGGACAGGGCGCGGCCGTGCGCGGCGGTCAGGGTCTCCTTCGTGCCTTCGAAGACCAGGACGGGCTGGCGGAACATGGGCAGATAGGGGGTGCCGTCGGCATCGGCGTACGGTTCCCCGATGACCTCGGGGAGCTCGGAGCCGAGGCCGCTGACCAGGAACGCGGTCACATTCAGCCGCTGCCAGGGCTCCAGGTCCTCGCGCAGCAGAACGGCGATCTTGGTCTCGAAACGTACGGCGGTGTTCTCGTTCGTCATGCCTCCGAGACTGCCGCCCGCCCCGCCGCCCCTTCTTGTACGTTCTTGGCGTCCTTGCTGGTCAGAGCGAGACCGAGGCGGCCGGTCGGGTGCCGGCCGGCGCTCCCCGCCGGCCCGGTCTTCCCGGCGTACCGGAAATGCGGGTCCCGCGGCCCGCGCCTAGGGTGTTCGCATGGCCGCGTTCCGGTGGATATCGGCCCCGGTCAACGGCCCGCGACCGAGGGCGCGAGGGGTGCTCGGCGCGGTGTCGCGGGCTGCCGTCCCGATGCGCCGCCGCCCGCGGGAAGCGGGCCCGCACGTCCCGCGCGGCGGGGTCACGAGGCACGGCACACCATGACCGGCCCGCCCCTGGAACCGTCCGACAAGGACTATGACCCCCGGGCCGACCGGGCGTGGCGGCATGTCGCGGAGGACACCCCCGGGGTGTCACACCGGGAGCCCATCGGACTGCGCGAGCGGCTCTCCCTCAACCGGATGGGCACCTTCGACTGGGATCTGGACCGCGGTTCCATGGCCCTGGACGCCGGTGCCATGGAGGTCTTCGACCTCCGCCCGGACGAATACGACGGCGCGCCGATGTCCCTGGTCACGCGCGTGCCGCCGGAGGAGGGGCTGCGGCTCGACGAGGCGCTCTCCCAGGCCCTCCAGGACGGCCACTCGTCGTACGGCGCCTACTTCCGGCTCCAGTGTCGCGACGGGACCCAGCGCTGGACGCATTCGCAGGGGCGGATTCTGCACGACGCGGACGGGAAGCCGTACCGGATCATCGGCATCGTCCGGGAGGCGACCAGCGAGCTGGCGGACTCCGC
This sequence comes from Streptomyces sp. NPDC029466, assembly GCF_055574515.1. Taxonomy (NCBI): domain Bacteria; kingdom Bacillati; phylum Actinomycetota; class Actinomycetes; order Kitasatosporales; family Streptomycetaceae; genus Streptomyces; species Streptomyces sp. NPDC029466. Next base: position 23,158 of record NZ_JBVHZH010000042.1, on the reverse strand, counting down.
GCTGCTGCGGTCGCTCCAGCAGGAGCGGCAGCGGCAGACCGTGATGGTGCAGCAGACCACCGCCGCGCTGGCCCGTGCGCTGTCCGTCAGGGATGTGACCCGGGTGCTCACCGGAGCCGGCGGCGCCCGGCGGTTCGGCGCGGACGGACTGGTCCTGGGGCTGGTCGAGAACGACCAGTTCGAAGTCATCGCCACCGCCGGGCTGGAGGGCGAGGTGCCCGACGACATGATGACCTCACGGCTGGACGACACCCTGCCGCTGGCCGACGCGGCACGCTCCCGGCGGTCCATCTTCCTCAGCAGCCGCGGTGAGCTGATCGCCCGCTATCCGCGGCTGCGCCCGTATACGGATGTGCTGCCGACGGGCAGCGCGGCGTTCCTGCCGCTGATCGCGCAGGACACCGTCATCGGTGCGCTGGGGCTGTTCAACGCCGAACCGGCGGTGCAGTCGCCGGAGGCCAGGAACCTGGCGCTGGCGCTGGCCGGTGTCGTCGCGCAGTCGGTGCAGCGCGCGACCCTCTTCGATCAGGAACGGGAGTTCGCGACGGGCCTTCAGGCGACGATGCTGCCGCGCCGGCTGCCGCCCCTCACGGGCGGCGCGGTCACCGTGCGCTACCACCCGGCGAGCGTCGGGCGGGACATCGGCGGCGACTGGTACGACGTGATCGCGCTGCCCCAGGGGCGGACCGGGCTGGTGGTCGGCGATGTGCAGGGCCACGACACCCATGCGGCCGCCGTGATGGGCCAGCTGCGTATCGCGCTGCGCGCCTATGCCAGCGAGGGGCACTCCCCGGAGACCGTGCTGGTGCGGGCCTCCCGCTTCCTGGCCGAGCTGGACACCGAGCGCTTCGCGACGTGTACGTACATCCAGGCCGATCTGGAATCCGGGGCGCTGCACCTGGCGCGGGCCGGCCATCTCGGCCCGCTGATCAGCAACAGCGCCCGGCACATCGACTGGCCCGAGGTCCGCGGCGGCCTGCCGCTGGGCCTGGCCACGCACTTCGGGCACGACCACTTCCCGGAGACCCAGCTGTTCCTGGAGCCGGGGTCGACGCTGCTGCTGTGCACCGACGGCCTGGTGGAACACCCCGGCCGGGACATCTCCGCCGGGATCGAGGCGCTGTCCGCTGCGGTCCGCGCCGGGCCCACGGACCTGGAGGCGCTCGCCGACCGGCTCTCGGACCATCTGTGGGCCGATCCCGGCTCGGAGGACGATATGGCCCTCCTGCTGCTGCACCGGCTGCCCGGCCCCGGGGGCGCCACCACCCCGCGGCTGCGGCTGCATGTGCATCAGGCCGATCCGTCGGGCGCCGCGGAGGTCCGCTCCGCGCTGCGCCGCACCCTGGACCAGTGGCGGGCGGGCGCCGTGATGCACAACATCGAGGTCGCCGCCTCCGAGCTGATCGCCAACGCGCTGACGCACACCGAGAGCGGCGCCCTGGTCTCCATGGAGCTGCTGTCCGGCACCCCGCGCCGGATCCGGCTGGAGGTCGAGGACCGCTCCAGCCGGTGGCCACGGCGGCGCAACCCCGGCGAGACCGCCACCTCCGGCCGGGGCCTGATGCTGGTCGAGGCGCTCGCCGACGCATGGGGCGCGGAGCCGCGGGGCGCGGGCAAGGCCCTGTGGTGCGAGTTCGCGGTGCCGGACACGGCGGATCTGACGCACTGAATTCCCGTGCCGGGAAAGCTGATTGGCGACATCCGGGCTCTGCCGGAGGCCGTCCACCGGCCCTCGGACCGCCAGCACCGGCCGGACCGTCGTCGTCGGGCGAGGGCCCGCTGCGCCGCGGCCGCTGCGGCCCGCCCCGGTCCACGAGGGGCCGAGCCGACCAACCTGGCCGTTGGCCGACTCGGCCTAACCGGAACGTACCCGCTCCCGTCCCCCACGAAAACCGGCCCGGCAGGCGCACCCGCAGGGGCCAACTCCGTTGTGGCGTACGGGTTCTCAGTCCTCCGGCCCGTACCACAGCGTCGTCATATTGCAGAACTCCCGCATGCCGTGCCCGGAGAGCTCCCGTCCGTAGCCGGAGCGCTTGGCGCCGCCGAACGGGAGGCCCGGGTGGGAGGCCGTCATCCCGTTGAAGAAGACCCCGCCGGCCTGAAGATCGCGGGCCAGCCGGTCCTGTTCCTCGGGGTCCCGGGTCCAGGCATTGGAACTGAGCCCGAACGGTGTGTCGTTGGCGATCCGCACCGCCTCGTCCACGTCGGCGACGCGGTAGAGCGTGGCGACCGGCCCGAACGCCTCCTCCTGGTCGATGCGCATCTCGGAGGTGATGCCGGACAGCACCGTCGGCTCATAGAACCAGCCCGCGCGGTGCTGCGGTGGCCGCTGGCCGCCGCACAGGGCGGTGGCGCCCTTGTGGACCGCGTCATCGACGAGCTCCTCCAGGTCGGAGCGGCCCTGTTCGCTGGAGAGCGGCCCGATATCGGTGTTCTCATCCAGCGGGTCGCCGACCGTCAGTGCGGCCATCCGGCTGGTGAACCGCTCGGCGAACGCGTCGTAGACGTCCTCGTGCACGATGAACCGCTTGGCCGCGATACACGACTGCCCGTTGTTCTGGACGCGCGCGGTGACGCCGACGCGGGCCGCCTTGTCGAGATCGGCGGAGGGAAGCACGAGGAACGGGTCGCTGCCGCCCAGTTCGAGGACGGTCTTCTTGACCTCGTCGCCGGAGACGGCGGCCACCGCGCGGCCGGCCGGTTCGCTGCCGGTGAGGGTCGCGGCGGCGATCCGCGGGTCGCGCAGGATGTCCTCGACGGCGCCGGAACCGATCAGCAGGGTCTGGAAACAGCCCTCGGGGTAACCGGCACGGCGGAAGAGTTCCTCGATGTACAGGGCGGTCTGCGGGACGTTCGAGGCGTGCTTGAGCAGCCCGGTGTTGCCCGCCATCAGGGCGGGCGCGGCGAACCGTACGACCTGCCAGAGCGGGAAGTTCCAGGGCATCACCGCGAGCACGGTGCCGAGGGGGCGGTAGCGCACCACGGCGCGCCGCGCGCCGGAGTCGCTGACGTCGGCGGGGTCGGGGTGCTCATCGGCGAGCAGCGCCTCGGCGTGGGTGGCGTACCAGCGCATGGTCTTGGCGCACTTCGCGGCCTCCGCGCGCGCCTGGGCCAGCGGTTTGCCCATCTCCGTGGTCATCGTGCGGGCGATGCCGTCCTGGTCGGCGTCGAGCAGGTCGGCGGCCTTGAGGAGCAGTTCCCCGCGGCGGGCGAAGCTCGTGGTCCGGTGCTCCTGGAAAGCCTGCTCCGCCCGGACCAGATGATCTTCGATCTCGCCCGCGTTGAGCGCGTCGAAGGTCTTCAGGGTCTCGCCGGTGGCCGGGTTGACCGTGGCGATGGCCATGATCAGCACCTCCTTGGTGGTGCGGGGACGTGGTACCCGCGGTATACGGGGCGATAGTCCGGGCGGCTCCTAGGAGAGCGGCGAAGGAGCCGGGGACGGCTCCGGGACCGGGTCGGGATCGGGTCCGGGCGGACGGGGTATCGGCGACGGTTCCGGCGGTATGGGTTCGGGCGGCGCGGGCGGGACCGGCGGGCCGGGGAGCGGGTCCGGGACGGGGTTCGGCGGTGGTCCCCCCGGATCCGGGGTCGGTTGCGGATCTCGGTCGAGCGTGCGCTCACTGCACGTATACGGTTGCCGCTGCACTGCGGGCCTCCAGAATGAGACGGCTAGTGGCACATCAGCCCCCGTACCCGAGTTTCGCCCGTCCATGGCCCCGGCGCACGGCGGATTGCCGCGGACGGGTTGCGGACGGGCGGGGCACGGCGTATATGACCCGATCGGGCGTCGCCGGGCAGGCCGGTCACGTCCTACCGTGCGGTCATGCCCATGACGTGGACCGGGACACGGCCGAGGTTGAAGACGAGGACGAGGACGACGCCGCGCCTGGCGGGGACCGGCGGCGGGGTCGGGGGTGTGGTGGTGGCGCTGCGGGCGAGGGGCCGCGGCAGGGGCCTGGCACTACGGGCGAGGCCCCGGAGCAGGACCGAGGGCGGGACGCTGCCCGCGAGGACCCGGATCTGGGCCGGGGCCGGGGCTCTGTCGGGGAGCGCCCGGCGCAGGCTCGGCGCCGGGGTCATGGCGCTGCTGTCGGCGGCCGGCGTGGCGCTGGGTGCGCCTGCCGCCCCCGGTGCGGCGGCCGCGCCGCCCGCCGTCGCTCCCGGCCCCGGCGTCCCCCTCCCCGCCGCCATGGCCGACACCGGCGGCGGCAGCCAGCTGATCACCGCCCGCGCGCGGACCCTCGACGCCACCACGGGGACCGTGCAGTGGTGGCAGCGGCACAACGGCCGCTGGCAACTGAGGGGTTCGGCGCCGGCCCGCTTCGGAGCCGGCGGACTGGCCGAGGGCGGCAGCCGGGTGCAGGGCACCTCGACCACCCCGACCGGCCTGTACGACCTGCCATTCGGCTTCGGGACCGCCCCTGCACCACCCGGCACCACGGTCCCGTACCGCAGGGTCGGCGCGCACTCCTGGTGGTGCGAGGACAACGCCTCCGCCTCCTACAACCGCTGGGTGGACCCGCTGCCCCCGGACTGCGCGGCCACTGAGGCCGAGCGGCTGGCCGGCTATCCGACGCAGTACAGCCGGGCCCTGGTCATCGGCTTCAACTACTACCGCCCGGTGCGCGGCCGCGGAGCCGGAATCTTCCTCCACGTCCACGGGAAGGGCGCCACGGCCGGCTGTGTCTCCGTACCGGCCGGGGCGATGGCGCGCATCCTGTCCTGGGTACGACCGTCCGCACATCCGCATATGGCCATCGGCACGGCGTCCGGAGCAACGGCGCTGACTCGCTACTGACCGGGGGCGCGGGGCGAGGCGTGCCACGTACAACCACACCAAGCGCGAACTGACCGGCCGGATCCGGGAGTCGGGCCCGCCGGCCGGGCTGGTGTACGACCTCCACGGCGCCACGAGCGTGGTCGGACCGGACGACGCGGAGGCCGATCTCACCGCGCGCTCGACGGGCCACGTCCTGGCTCCCAGGGGCCCCTCACGGCTGTGGGTCGCGGGCGTCGTAGCGGGCGAAGGCACGGCGGCCGAGGCCGAGGGCCGTTACGGTCAGGATGCAGGCCAGGCCGCCGCCGATGACCGCGGTGGCCGGGGAGGTCAGGTCGGCCGCGGAGCCGGCGAGGAAGTCGCCGAGGCGGGGGCCGCCGGCGACCACCACGATGAAGACGCCCTGGAGCCGGCCGCGCATCGCGTCCGGTGTCGCCGCCTGAAGCATGGTGCTGCGGAAGACCATCGAGACGGTGTCCGCGCAGCCGGCCACGGCCAGGAAGAACAGCCCCAGCCACAACTGCCGGGAGAGCCCGAAGCAGGCGATGGCCGCGCCCCAGCAGGCCACCGCGATCAGGATGGCCAGACCGTGCCGGCGGATCCCGCCGAGCCAGCCGGAGAACAGCCCGCCCAATACGGCGCCCACCGCGGGCGCGGCGACCAGCAGGCCGACGGTCTTGGCGTCCCCGCCGAACCAGAGCACCGCGACCGCCGGGAACAGTGCGCGCGGCTGGGCGAGCACCATCGCCGCCAGGTCGGAGAAGAACGTCATCCGCAGATTCGGACGGGTGGCGAGAAAGCGCAGGCCGTCCAGTACGGAGGCCCGGCGCCGCGGCCCCTCCCCCTGGTCGGGCCGCATGGACGGCAGCCGCCACATCGCGTAGAGCGAGCCGCTGAAGGCCACCACGTCGATCAGATACGCGGTCTGATAGCCCCACAGCCCCACGATGACCCCGCCCAGCATCGGCCCGCCCATCAGACCGAGGTTGCCGGTCAGGGAGTTGAGGGCGTTGGCGGCCGGCAGCTGTTCGGTGGGCAGCAGCCGTGGGATCATCGAGCTGCGGGCCGGTGAGTTCATCGCGAAGCAGACGGCCTGGAAGGCGACGACGGAATAGAGCAGCCAGACCCGGTGGTATCCGGCCAGCGCGGCGGCGGCCAGCACCAGGGACAGCACGGTCGCGCCCAGGGCGCTGTAGAGGCCCAGCTTGCGGCGGTCGACGGTGTCGGCGATGGCGCCGCCGTACAGCCCGAAGATGACCAGCGGCACCAGGGAGCACAGACCCACCAGGCCGACCGAGAAGGTGGAGTGGGTGAGGGCATAGACCTGGAGGGAGACCGCGAGTGCGGTCATCTGCTGGCCCATCCAGGAGATGGTGTTGCCACACCAGAGACGGCGGTAATCGGGGGAGGTGCGCAGCGGGGTCAGATCGGCGAATATCCGGGAGCGCAGCGGTATTTCGCCCTTTTCGGAGGTCGTTGTAGGGGGCACGCGGCAGTAAAGCATGTGACGGGGGCGCGGGGTGCGCCGGGGCGGGAAGAGGCGCTCCGGCCTCCCGCCCCTTACCCCTTGCCGCTTACCGCTTACCGCTTACCGCTTACCGCTTACCGCTTACCGCTTACCGCCGGAGCGTATGGGCGGTCCCGCTCACCACCGCCACCGAGTAGCCGCGGCGATCTCCTCCGGCTCGCACTCGGCGAAGTGGGCCTCCTCGGCACGCCGGACCGCGAGCACCGCGCCGTGCAGGACCTCGCCCATCGCCTCGTACAGCGGGGCGGACTTCTCCAGCCGGTCGGCCGCCTCGGTGAGGGTGCCGGGGAGCCGTACGATGCCGCGCCGGGCGCGTTCGCGGACGCCGAGGGTGCCGGGGTCGCCGGCGTGCGGGGCCGGCAGCTGGGCCGCGGTCTCGATGCCGTGCAGCCCCGCGGCGAGGACCGCGCCGACCGCGAGATACGGATTGGCGGCGGCGTCGAAGGTCTTGACCTCGGCATGGCCGCCGTCCGGGTCGTCGGGGGCGCCGGTGATCAGGCGCAGCGCCGCCTCCCGGTTCTCCACGCCCCAGCACTGGTAGACGCCCGCCCAGTGCGAGGGCTGCAGCCGCAGATAGCTGGCGGGCGAGGGGCAGCCGATGGCGAGCAGCGCGGGCAGCGCGTTCAGGACGCCGCCGAGGAAGGCCACCGCGTCCGGTGCCAGGCCCCATGAGGCGTCCGGTGTGCGGTGCAGGCTGCTGCCGTCGCGGTACAGACCGAGGTGGAGGTGGCAGCCGTTGCCGACCTGTCCGGCGATGAACGACGGGGCGAACGAGGCACGCAGGCCGTGCCGGACGGAGACGGCGCGGACGGTCTCGCGGACCAGCACCACGTCGTCGGCTGCGCGGACGGGATCGGCCGGGGCGGTGGTGACCTCGAACTGGCCGGGCGCGTACTCGGGGTGGAGCTGGAGGACATCGATGCCCTGGACGGCCAACGCCTCGGTGACATCGCGGAGGTAGTCGGAGAGTTCCACGACCCGGGTCATGCCGTACGCGGGGCCCGCGCAGGGGTAGTCGAATGTCTCGTCCGGGCCGGCGGTGGCCGGGTGGGGCCCGTCCGCGGCGCGGGTAACCACCCATTCCGTTTCGAAGCCCATCCGCAGCTCCAGCCCGGCCGCGGCAGCCCGCTCCACCATCCGCCGGGCGAACTGCCGCTGGCAGGCGGGGTGCGGCCGGCCGAGCTGGTCGTAGCGGTCCGCCGGGGCCCAGGCCCAGCCGGGCTGGGCGGCGAGTACGGTGACGCGGTCCAGGTCGGGGAAGAGCCGCAGGTCACCGTCGGGCCCGCCGAGGTGCTCGGATTCGGTGATGGCGTCGTCGGAGGTGAAGACGTCGAAGACGGGCGACATCCCGACGCCGCGCTCCGCGGCCGCCGGGAGCCGCTGCGCCGGAATGGTCTTGACGCGGACGACGCCGGCGTTGTCCACCCAGGTCAGCGCCACGTTCCGGACGCCTTCCGCCTCCAGCCGCGCCGCCAACTGGCGGGCTTCCTCGCGCTGTTCCGCAGCCCGCGTTCCCATAGAGCCGTCCTCACTCGACCGTGCCGAAGCCTCGGCACCCGTGCCCGCTGATCGCCCTTCCCGGTACGCCTCGGCGCCGACCGGTCAGGAGCAGTTGAACTCGCACCATACGCACTTTCCACTGCCGCGCGGTTCCACACCCCACACGTCCGCCAGGCGGTCCACGAGGAGCAGACCGCGGCCGGAGACACCGGCCTCGCCCGGTTCGCGGCGGCGCGGCAGGCTGCTGGAGTGGTCCTCGACCTCCAGCCGCAGCAGCCGCCCGACGCTGTGCGGCATACGGATGTTGACCACGGCCTCGCCGTCGGTGTGCAGCAGCGCATTGGTGATCAGCTCGTCGGCGACCAGCTCGATCTCCTCCGAACGGTCCGCCGCGCCCCAGGCCCGTACCGCGGCCCGGATCATGTGCCGGGCGGCGGAGAGTCCCTCGGGGTCGGCCGGCGCGATGTGCTGGCGGAAGCGTCCGACGATGTCGTGCTCCGGGGCGCCCAGCCGGCGCAGCAGCAGCAGCGCCATATCGTCCTCACCGGTCCGGTCGCCCGCCGATTCGCAGAGCCGGTCGGCGAGTTGCTGGACGTCCTGGGGGCCGTCGCGGACCTGGCGGGCCAGCTCCCGCATCCCGATGTCCAGGTCGGTACCGGGCTGCTCGACGATGCCGTCGGTGCACAGCAGCAGGGTGTCGCCGGCAGCGAGCTGAACGGTGGTGACCGGGTAGTCGAGCCGCCGGAATTCGGACGAGATACCGAGCGGCAGCCCGCCGGCCACCGGCAGCCGCCGGCAGATGCCCTCGGCGTGCCGCAGCAGCGGGTCGATATGGCCGGCCCGGACGATCCGGGCCGAGCCGGTGCTCAGGTCGGCGTCGACGTAGGTGCAGGTGGCGAAGCGGTCGGTGTCCAGTTCGTTGAGGAAGGCGGAGGCGCGGCCCATGACGGTGGCGGGGGCGTGCCCCTCGGCGGCGTAGGCGCGCAGCACGATCCGCAGCTGGCCCATGAGAGCCGCGGCCTGGGTGTCATGGCCTTGGACGTCGCCGATGACGGCGGCGACCCGGCCGTCGGGCAGCGGGATCACGTCGTACCAGTCGCCGCCGATGTCCCGGCCCATCCGGGCGGAGCGATAGCGGACCGCGATCTGGGCACCGGGGATGCCAGGGATCCGGCGCGGCAGCATGGCCTGCTGGAGGCCGGCGGCGAGATCGTGCTCCTGGTCGTAGAGCATGGCGCGGGCCAGACTCTGCGCGATGCTGCTGCCGAGCGCCACCAGGACGTTGCGCTCCTGGTCGCGGAAGTCGCTCTCCCGCTCGAAGAACAGACCGATCACCCCGATCGGGCGGCCCTGTGCGATCAGCGGCAGATAGGCGGCGGAGTTGACGTTCAGCGGCTCGATGGCCGGCCACAGCCGGGGCCACTTGTGCCGGAATTCCGCGCGGCTGCCCACATAGCGCGGGGTGAGGGTGCGGACGACTTCGCTCATCGGGAATTCGTCGCCCACCCGCGTGTATTCGAGGTCGGGTACAAAGCTGCCGGCCTTGCCCTCGGAGATCAGCCGGATGCGTCCCGCCTCGACCAGACCCAGGATCACGTTCTCCGCGCCCAGCCGGCTCAGCCCCTGCTCATCGGCGAGCACCGCGATCACTTCACCGACCGTCCTGGCGTGGGCCAGGGCGGCGGTGGTGCGCTCGACGACGCTGGTGTGCCGCCGGCGCTCCTCATCTCCGGCGAGCCGCTCCGCCGCGTGGGTGTATTCGTGGCTGGCGTCGCGGACCACCCCGATGATCCGGCGCGGCCGGCCGGTGCTGTCCCGGCGGATACTGCCCTGGCTGTGCGTCCAGCGCAGCTCACCGTCGCGCAGCCGGACCCGGAAGTAGGCGCCGTAGGAGTCGCTGCCGTCCTTGAGCGCCCGGGCGACCAGGGCGTCGAGACGGGCCGCCTCATGGGCCGGGACGCGTCTGTTGAGGGTGGCCGGGCGGTCGTCGTACTCCGCCGGGAGCATGTCGAAGACCTCGAGGGCGGGCGGGTCCATATGCATCAGCCCGCTGTCGAGGTCCCAGTCGAAGCCGCCCATGCCGTTGAGGGCCAGGGTCAGGTCCGGGTGGGCGGGCCAGTCGTCCGGCACCGACACGGTGGGGCGCTTCGCTCCCCGGTCAGCCATGTCGTCACTTTGCCACATTCACCCGGATTGCGGCGTCCCCAGTCCGGTTGTCCGCAGCCGCCGCGGCAGCCATCGCACTGTACTGACTCTGCTCTCAGGTTTCCCGCACCACCGCGCCCTGGGCCCAGCCGTACCAGGCTCATACGTCTGCACATGTGCCCCCGCCCGTTGCGATGTTCTCAACACGCTGTTACGGTCCCGGACCATGGAGGACACCCCCGGAGAGCGGGTCGCCGACGATGCCGGAGAAGTCACGGAACGTGTCCGGCAGGTGATCGGCCGGCTCGGATGCAGTCAGCGCGAATTCGCCCGCCGGATCGTGATGGACCCCTCGAAGCTGTCCAGGTCCCTGGGTGGCACCCGGCGTTTCACGCTGGCCGAGATCGTGTGGATCGCCGATATCGGGGCGGTCGACACCGGCTGGCTGCTCGGCGCCCCGGAGCGGCCCGCGGCGCCGGCCGGCCGCGAACCGGTCGCCGCGCCCGAGGGCGGCCGGCCGCTCCAGCTCGTACGGGAGACCGTCCGGCTGATCGCCGAGCACGGCTTCCACGGCGTACGGGTCGCCGATATCGCCGCCGCCTGCGGCACCAGCCCGGCCGCCGTCCACTACCACTTCCCCGGCCGCGACGAGCTGCTGGAAGCGGCGGTGCGCTGGTGCATGGACGAGGACACCGCGCGCCGCGCCGCGGAGTCGGCCGCGGCCCCCGACGCACATGCCGAGCTGCTCCAGCTGATCGCGCTCCAGATCCCGCGCACCGGGCAGCAGCGCCGCCAGTGGCTGGTCTGGCTCGATCTGTGGGCCCAGGCCGCCCGCTCCACCGCCGTGGGGCGGCTGCACGAGCACTACTACCGGCAGTGGCGCACCACCGTCGCCGAGGTCGTACGCCGCGGCGTCGACCAGGGCGTCTTCCGCACCGTCGATCCGGAGTTCACCGCGCTCCGGCTGACCGCACTGATCGACGGCCTGGCCACTCAGGTGCTCGCCACCGCTCCGGACAGCACGGGCCCCGACACCATGCACACCGCTCTGCTGGCCTTCGTGGCGGGCGAACTCACCCCCGCCCCCACGGCCTGACGCCGTTTCCCACCGAGGCCGAGGCACCCACCCCCGTAGAAGGGACCCCCGTGAACCACGAGGTCATCATCACCTGCGCGCTCACCGGCGCCGGTGACACCGTCCGCCGCTCCCCGCACGTCCCCGTGACGCCCGAGCAGATCGCCGCCTCGGCCGTGGAGGCGGCGGCCGCGGGCGCCGCGGTGGTGCACATCCATGTCCGCGACCCCGGCACCGGCGCCCCGTCGCGCGACCCGCGGCTGTACGCCGAGGTGGTGGAGCGGATCAAGGAGACCGGCACCGACGTCGTCATCAACCTCACCGCCGGTATGGGCGGCGACCTGGTGATCGACCCCGACCGGCCGCTGCGACAGCTGCCCGGTACGGACCTGGTGAGCGGCCTGGAGCGGCTGCCGCACGTCGAGGAACTGCTGCCCGACATCTGCACCCTGGACTGCGGCTCGCTCAACTTCGGCGACGGCTCCAACCTCTATGTCTCCACCCCCGACATGCTGCGGGCGGGCGCGAAGCGCATCCAGGAGCTCGGCGTACGGCCCGAGTTGGAGATCTTCGACACCGGTCAGCTGTGGTTCGCCAAGCAGTTGCTGGCCGAGGGGCTGCTGGACGACCCGACCGTCTTCCAGCTGTGCATGGGCATCCCGTGGGGCGCACCGGCCGACCCGGGGGTACTTCAGTCGATGGTGCACATGCTGCCCGAGGGCGCCCGGTGGGCGAGCTTCGCGCTCGGCCGGATGCAGATGCCGTGGGTCGCCCAGTCGATCCTGCTCGGCGGGCATGTGCGGGTGGGCCTGGAGGACAATCTGTACCTCAGCAAGGGTGTCCGGGCCACGAACGGGCAGCTCGTCGAACGCGCCGTCCAGATCACCGAGTTGCTCGGCGCCACGGTCGCCACTCCCGACCGGGCACGGGCCCTCCTGGGCCTCAAGCCCCGCACCTGACCCGCGGCCGCACTCCCCCGTTTCCCGTCCCCTCCCTCCCGCCCCTGGAGCCGCTCCCTCATGCCGGAAACCACCCCTGCCCCCTGTGCCCCCGAGGACGTACGCCGCGTCGCCTGTATCGGCGCCGGAGTGATCGGCGGCGGCTGGGTCGCCCACTTCCTCGCCCGCGGCTACGACGTCACCGCCTGGGACCCGGCCGCGGACGCCGAGGACCGGCTGCGCCGCCTGGTGGCCGCCGCCTGGCCCGCGCTGGAGCAGATAGGTCTGGCCGACGGCGCCTCGCAGGACCGGCTGACGCTCGCCGGCACCCTCGCCGAGGCGGTCGCCGAGGCCGACTTCGTCCAGGAAAGCGCCCCCGAGAAGCTGGAGCTGAAGCGCTCCCTGCTCGCCGAGCTGGCCGCCGCCACCCGGCCGGGCGTGGTCATCGCCTCCTCCACCTCGGGCTACCCGATGACCGATATGCAGACGGCGGCCGGGCACGCCGGCCGCCTCGTCGTCGGCCACCCCTTCAACCCGCCGTACCTCATCCCGCTGGTGGAAGTCGTCGGCGGCGAGCGGACGGACCCCGAGGCCGTCGCCTGGGCCTCCCGCTTCTACGACGTGGCGGGCAAATCCGTGATCACCATGGACCGCGAACTGCCCGGCTTCATCGCCAACCGCCTCCAGGAGGCACTCTGGCGCGAGGCGCTCCACATGGTCGCCAACGGCGAGGCCACGGTCGAGGACATCGACGCCTCGATCACCGAAGGGCCCGGCCTGCGCTGGGCGTTCATGGGCCCCTGCCTGACCTTCGCACTGGCCGGCGGCGAGGGCGGAATGGCCCATATGCTCGACCACTTCGGCCCGTCCCTGAAGTCGCCGTGGACCCGTCTGGAGGCGCCCGAGCTGGACCGTGCGCTGCGCGACGCGATGGTCGACGGCTGCCGGGAGGCCGCGGGCGACCGTACGTACGCGGATCTGGTCGCCGCGCGCGACCAGGGCGTCATCGATGTCCTCCGCGCCACGGGCCGGCTGGGGAGCACCCACCGATGACCGACACCACCACGGACGGCCTGCCCCTCTTCCGCCAGACGGTCCGGGACGAGTGGATCGACTACAACGGCCATCTCAGCGAGGCCTACTACGTCCTGGTCTTCGGCTTCGCGACCGACGCCCTGATGGACGCGGCCGGTCTCGACGCCGCCTACCGGGAGCGCACCGGTTGCTCCCTGTACACGGTCGAGGCCCATGTCCGCTATCTCCACGAGGTCGCCCGCGACAGCCAACTCACGGTCCGCACAAGGGTGTTGGGCGTGGACGGCAAGAAGCTGCGACTGGTCCATGAGATGTTCGCCGGGGAACTCTCCGGCGAACCGGTGGCCACCGAGGAGCTGTTCACCCTGCACCTCGACCAGGCCACCGGCCGCTCGGCCCCGCTGCCCCCGACGGCCCGCGAGCGCCTCACCGGCATCGTCGCGCCGGCGCCGGAGTGGGCGGGGCGCGGTATCCGCGAGGTGTGAGGCGGCGACGGGCCCGGACGGGCGGGGCTGCCGCGGTGGCGACGTCTTGGCCCCGCCCCGCTCCCTCCCGGTGCGATGCTGGACCGGGAGGGAGCCACCTCCCCGCCCACCGAAGGGAAGTGACCATGAGCACCACCCGAGGCCACCGCATCAGCGTCGAAGAAGGGACCGACCACGTCCGCGTCGAGATCGGCGGACAGCTGATCGCCGAGAGCCGGCGCCCGCTGCTGCTCTCCGAGACCGGCTATCCGGTGCGCTACTACCTCCCTCCCGAGGACGTACGCACCGAGCTGCTCGCCCCGTCCGCGACGCATACCGTCTGTCCCTTCAAGGGCACCGCCTCCTACTGGTCGCTCGCCGGCGGTCCGGAGGACATCGTCTGGGCCTACCCCGAGCCACATCCCGAGGTCGCCCGGATCAAGGACCATTTCTGCTTCTACGAGGTCGAGTTGGTCTGAGCCGTGGCAGCCCGGGGCCCCCACCCGGGCGAATAGGAAAGAAACCTAACAATGCCCGCGCGCTCGCCCATACGGCAACGCGCCCGCCCCCCGACGACACCGACCCGCCCACACGGCGCACAATCGAAGCGTGAATGACGCGGACAGCTCCCACGACCGGCCCCTCACGTCCCGCCCGTCCGCCCCGCACCGGGCGGTCGACGAAGGCGGCGATCCGGCCTGCTGGCTGGACCAGGTGTGTGACGCCTGCGGCCGGATCAGAGAACGGCCCGGCAGTGCGGTCTGCGAGCACTGTGGGGCCGGGGCGGAAACGAGCGGTGAGGGCTCGGGCGACGGCGCGGGCGACGACACCGCCTCCGGCTCCGGTGCCCCCGACCCCGCCGGGCCGCGCCGCCGGGACCGTGACGAGGAGGGGCGGGCCCGGAACGCCCGCCCGCGTGACGGGCTCGGCCGGCCGCTGCCGTACGGCTCCCCCGGCGTGGCCCGGCAGCCCGAGGGCGTGCCCCGGACGCCCGCACAGTCGCTGACCGAGGCACAGCGGCTGCTGGACGGCGGGATGCCGTTCCACGCCCATGAGGTCCTGGAGGACGCCTGGAAGGCGGCGCCGGAGTCGGAGCGCGAACTGTGGCGGGGACTCGCCCAGCTCGCGGTGGGTCTCACCCATGCGGCACGTGGCAACACCGTGGGCGGAACGGCGCTGCTCGACCGGGGCGCGCGGGCGATCGCACCGTATGCGGACCCGGCCCCCTACAGGATCGACATCACGGGACTCATGGCCTGGGCCCAGGAACTGACCGGACGGCTGACCAGCTCCGGATCCGTACCGGCGGCGGAGACCGCGCCCCGGCTGCGGCGACGGGAGACATGACCGAAAAGCGCCCCACGGGGGTCCCGGGCCGGGCCGACCCACCGGAGACCCCCTAGGTCACGCCCGTATGTCACGCCCCCAGGGGACCGAGGGCACCGGGCTCCGCCGAAACGCGCGGAGCCGTCGCCGTCGTCGCCCTCTTCGCCGTCGTACCCACCACGGGCCACCGCCCCAGCGGGCCTACGCGGTCCCTCCCCTCCGGCCGCTGCGGTCGCGGGCCTGCCGCCATCGAGCGAGCAGGGGGCCCAAGCCGAGTGCCGCGACGCCGGCGGCGCCCGCCCCGAGGACGAGGGTGGTACGCCAGGGGGCGCCGCCGCGGGCTTCCGCTCCGGTGACCTCGGCAGCCACCGGGCGCATCGGGCCGGCGCCGTCGTCGGTGGCGCGTACGGCGTGCAAGGTGCCCACCGGCTGGGCCGTGCCGGCGGTGCGGAAGCCCCAGTCCAGCAGGGCAGCGGCTTCCTTGTAGACGCCGTTGTACTCCTGCGACTGCGGGTTCAGGACGGTGACCAGGAGGGTGCGGCCGTTCCGGCGCGCGGCGGCGATCAGGGTGTTGCCGGCCTTGCTGGTGTAGCCGTTCTTGACGCCGATGATGCCGGGGTAGCGGGACATCCCGTGCGAGCCGGCCAGCAGACGGTTGGTGTTCTCGATCTGCGTGGCGCCGCCCGCGCCGGGGAACGTGGCGCGGGCGGTGGCGCAGTAGCGGGCGAAGTCCTCGTTGGCGAGCCCGGCGCGGGCGAAGACGGTCAGGTCGTGGGCGGAGGACACCTGACCGGGCGCGTCATAGCCGTCCGGGGACTTGACGGTGGTGTCGCGTGCGCCGAGCTTCCTGGCGGTCTCCTGCATCTCCTCCGCCGTGGTCCGCCAGCCGCCGTTCATCGAGGCCAGCACATGCACCGCGTCGTTGCCGGAGCGCAGGAAGACCCCGCGCCACAGGTCGCCGACGGTGTAGCGGCGGCCCTGCCGGACGCCGACGACACTGCTGCCGGCCCCGACACCGGCGAGGTCGGCGGAGCTGACCCGGCGTACCGTGCCCGCCGAGAACTTCGGCAGGACGGTGACCGCGAACAGCGTCTTGAGGGTGCTGGCCGGGGCGAGCTTGCGGTGCGGGCTCTTCGCGGCCAGCACATTGCCGGTGTCCGCGTCCGCCACCATCCAGGACAGCGCGCTCAGGCCGCTGGGCAGCCGCGCCGTGCCGGGGTCGGTGGGCGCCTGTACCGCGGCGGCGGGCTGACGGGCCGTCGCCCCGTTGGCCGCGGCCGGTATGGACGTCAGCGAGACACCGGCGACGGCGATCAGCGCCACCGCACCGGCCTTCCTGGACACACACGCGTCAATTGCCATGCCGTCACGCTAAGAAGTGGTGCCGCGGACCGCAGCGCGGTTGAGCCAGTCGGCTCAGGGCCGCGCCGAAGCACCGGGCGTGTCGCAACTGCAACAGGTGCAAAGAAGGACCCGCCCGGTGCGACGGGGGATGCACACCGGGCGGGTCTCAGGAACCTTTCTACCGCATGAGCGAACGGTTATGCCTCAAAAACTTGTTCGTTCGCCGATTACCAGGTGACGGGCAGCGAAATCAGGCCACGCGCCCGCAGCGCCCGACGATGCCGCAAATCACCACGCGGGACGGCCAGTCGCAGCTCCGGGAAGCGGCCGAGGAGCGCATCGAGCGCGGTGACGGCCTCCAGCCGGGCCAGCGGAGCACCGAGACAGTGATGGATGCCGTGCCCCATCCCGAGGTGCCCGGAGAGGTCCCGGCCGCGGTCCAGCGTGTCCGGTTCGGGGAAGCGCGCGGGGTCGCGGTTCGCGGACGCGATCGACAGCAGCACGCTCTCCCCGGCCGGGATCCGTACGCCGCCGATCTCCATGTCCTCCATGGGGAAGCGACGGATCGCCACCGGATACGGGTTGTCGAAGCGGAGGAACTCCTCCACGGCCGTCGGCAGTTCGGCCGGATCGCGTTGCAACTGCCGGAGCTGGTCCGGGTGGTCGAGCAGGGCGAGTACCGCATTGCCGATGAGATGGGCCGTGCTCTCGTATCCGGCGAAGAGAATGAGGAAGGCGAGCGAGGTCAGTTCGTCCTCGGTGAGCCGGTCGTCCTCCTCGCCCGGGGCCGCCTCGTCGCGCACCGCGATCAGATCCGAGAGCAAGTCGTCGCCCGGTTCCGCGCGCTTGGCCGCGATCAGTCCGGTGTAGAACGTCAGCATCGCCCCGATCGCCTCCTTCATCAGCTCCGGCCGGCTCGGGTCCGGGGTGATGAGGGCGTCCGACCAGGCCAGGAAATCGGGGCGGTCACGGTGCGGGATGCCCAGCAGATCGCAGATCACGGCGATCGACAGCGGCCCGGCGTAGTCGGCGATCAGCTCCGCGCGGCCGCGCTCCGCCATCGCGTCCAGCAGTTCGTCGGCGATCCGCCGTGCGGGCGCCCGCAGCGCCTCGACCCGGCCCGTGGTGAAGCCCTTGACCACCAGCCGGCGCACCCTGGTGTGGTCCGGCGGGTCCATGTTCAGCAGATTCGCGTCCAGTGCGGGCGGCAGGGCGAAACCGCGGTAACCGTTGGGTGTGGCATGCCGCTTGTCCAGGGAGAGCCGGGGGTCGGCGAGGCCGCGGCGGACGTCGTCGTAACGGGTCACCAGCCAGGCGGGGTTCCCATCGGCTCCGGTGATCCGGTGCACCGGTCCGGCGTCCCGCAGCGCGGCATAGGCGGCGTACGGATCGTCGAGCAGGGGCGTCATATCGATGGGGGCGTCGGGGCCGGTCTCGGCGGTGTTCTGCATGAGCCGACCCTAGGCCGTGCCGTCCATCCTCCCGTCCGGCGCGCGCCATCCGGTGACGGCCCCGAGGGCGGCACCGGTCTCATGGGCCGGTGCCGCCGGGGTGGTACGGGCGGCCCGGACCCCCGTGCCGGGCCACCCCGTCTGTGGTGCTTCCTCAGCCGTGCGCCACGGAGCTCCGCTGGCGCAGTTCGGTGAGTACGGTGTCGATCAGCGGCGAGTGGTAGACATCCGCGACCAGTGCCAAGTGCTCGTACTCCGCGGTGAGTTCGGCCGGATCCGTGCCGTTGGCGACCACCACGCTGTCGGCGCCGTGGTCGGGGACATGGCCCACCGCACGGTTCTCCAGGCCACGGCGGAGCGCGGCGGCCTCCGCGACGGCGGCCAGCTGCCGGTCGTCGAGAGCGACCGCGCGGGCCCGCTCGCGGGCGATGTCGACGGCGTCGGACTCCACATGGCGGCGGATGCCGCGCTGTACGTCCCGGATCTCGGCCATCTGCCGGTTGGCCCGCCACTCCAGGTCGGCGAACGGCCAGCGTACGGACCAGGCCGGGGAGCCCATCGTGACCTCGGGGGTCTGCGCGGTGACGGTCCGCCAGAGCGGGGAGAGCCGGCGCAGCCGGCGCCAGGCGGCGACCCGGGGGCCGGCCGCGGGCAGCGCGAATCCGGCGAGAACCATCAGCGCCGCGACCGAGGCGCTCAACGGGGCCACCCCGTTGGAGAGCCACAGTGCCGGGTGGCCCGTCCAGGACAGGACGAAGCCGATCACCTTGCAGGCGCAGTAGACCAGGCCGAGCCAGCAGCCCGCGGCCAGCACCCGCAGACCGCGCGCCAGGTGGGTGCCGCCGAGTTGCGCGGCGTAACGGGGGCAGAGCGTCCCCAGGGCCGCCGAGCTCAGTCCGAAAATGGCCAGATATAGCACCAGGAAGAGCATGACTCCCGGGGAGTCGGTGTAGGCGGTGCTGAAGTCGCGGGGGTGCTCGACGGCGTCCGGCCGGCCGACCGCGAAGCCGGTGATCGCCACCGCCCACAGCGCGGCCACACTCCCGACGGCGACGCGCGCCCTGCGTCGGGCACGGGCCCGCGCCTGCGCGCCCTCGCCCGCCGTCCAGCGCAGCAGCAACACCAGCGCACCGGCGGCGAACACCACGACGGAGGAGTAGAGGAAGACCATGGCGAGGTTGGCCACGCCCGTGAGCCGGTCGAAGGCGCGGTAGACGCTGGGTGCGGAGAAGAGGAAGACCGTCGCCACCCCGCCGGTCATCACACAGGCCAGCCCCAGGTCCGCGTTGCTGCGGTCCCGGAACCACGCGACGGACTTGTACCCGACGATCGCCCAGGCGGCGACACCGAACGACAGATAGATGACGTCAAACACGCGGACCCCCGTCCTGCGGCGCGCCCGCTCCCGCGCCGTCGGTCCGCTCGTCCCCGGCCGGTGTCTCCTGCCGCCGGATGTGCTGGAGCGCGGGCCCGAGCGCCGCCGCCAGCTCGGCCGCCTGACCCTCCAGGGGCAGGGCGCGTTCGGCCGCGGACGGCGCCACCCGCTCCATCAGGAGCGTGCCGAGCACTTCGGTCTCCCGTTCGGCGAGGTTGTCATAGCCGTGATGCCGGGCGAAGCCCATGGTCAGGCCCATCCGCCGCATGGCGGTGGCGACATCGACGGACGGTGTCCAGAGCTTCAGCGCGTCCTCGGTGACCGCCGGATCCTGGCCGTGTCCCAACAGGAGGTGGCTCAGCTCGTGCAGCACGATGTGCGCCTGGTGCCACGGTGAGGTCTTCAGCTCGTAGAAGACCCAGTAGCCGTCATCGGTGACGGCCGTCATCCCCGAGACCACCCCGCCCAGGCTCATCGGCACCAGATGGACGGGCCGCGCCACCCGCGCGGCGACGATGTCGCACATTCCGCGCAGATCGGTTGTGGCCGGCAGCGCGAGCTCCTTGATGAGCCGCTTGCACCGCCGGCGTATCTGCCCCACTCGCATGCTCGTCCCGTCCTCGTCTCCGACCCGCTGCCAGGAAGAGAAGATCTGGCCGCGCTCAGCGGTCCGCACCGGTTCACTCACCGCGTCGCTCACCGCCCTGCTCCGGCGGATCGGCCGGCAGATTCATCTGCTGCCGGAACTGGGAGATGATCGTCGTCAGACTGTCCTGCACCTCCGGCGGCAGCCCGACGGAGCGCAGCGCGATCGCGCGCACCCGCTGATCCCGCATCGCGGCCAGGAAGCGGACCTCTTCCTCCACCCGCGCGGCCTGCGGCTGCGAGAGGTCCCCCAGCAGATAACCGACCGGTACGGCAAAGAACTTGGCCAGCGCGCGCAGCAGCTCCGGGCTCGGGTTCGTACGCCTGCCGTTGCGCAGCATCGACAGATACTGCTCGGTGACCTTGACCCCGCCGTACTCCTCCGCTCCCCCGCTGATCTCCTCGGCCACAAAGGCGTTGGTATACGGAGCCCCCGGCGGATGCATGTTCGCGAAGAGGTGGTTGAGCCGTTCCGCGAGCACACTGCCCGCCCCCTTGGACCGGCTGTCTCCCCCCACGTTCATGTCTACCGTCCCCCGTCGATTGAGCCCAACGAACAGTTAAGGCCCCGTCACCTCGCGTTCATCCTGACACGCCAGGAACGCGGTGCACCAGTCCACTTACGGACAGTAGGGATCGCTGGACTTAACCGGGAGTTGAGTGACGAAGGGCGCAGGTCATACGGAGCGTCACGCGCAGCACGCCGCCTTCCTTGGCCTCGTCAGAACTCGCCCCTCACCCAACCCCGCCCGCCCACTCCCCTGTTGGCCGCGACTCACCCCCCGCCCACTAAGCTGCCAGCCCATGACGGTGACGAACATGCGCCAAGGAACATGCCCTGCCTGCGGTTCGGAAGAGGTCTACTGCCTGAAGGCGGTCAAGAGGCAGTTCATGGTGGAGCTCGGCTATTGGGGGGCCGAGGACATTCCGAGCAAGGTGCTGGTGTGCGTGGAGTGCGGCCGCTGCGAGCGATACCTCCAGCTCACGGACAAGCACAAGAAGAAGATCAGGGACGAGGCCCAACGCGTACAGGGATGAAAGAGCCGGGCCCGGCCACCGAACAGGAGCTCAAGGCAGTCACCCCGCTGCCGCCCACCCCGGCACCGTCGGCAGCACCTTCTCGGCGACCCGGAGCAGCACCGCGTCGTCCGGCACCGCGCCGTCCGCGCGCCACAGCGACACCTCGAAGGAACCGCCGCTGTCCTTGGCGTCCCGGGCCACGGTGAGGGTGCGGGCCGGGACGCCGGGGCCGCTGTCGGTGTCGCTCCCGTCGAGGCGGAATCTGATGCTGATGGTGCGGTCCGCGTAGACGACCGCCGGGCGGTCCAGAACCGTCTGCTGCCGCGCGCCGTCCCCCAGAAGCGCGGCGGACCCGGCCACCGGGTGACCGTCGTAGGTGGCCGACAGCGTGACGGTGCAGTCCTCGAACTCGACCTGGGCAGACGGAGTGGCGATCTCCTTGCCGTTGCCGAGCTTGACGGAGCTGGCGCTGCCGCCTGCCGTCTTCGCGGTCTGCCCCGGCGTGCCCAGCAGTTCAGCGAGGTCGGGACGGTTCAGCGCCGCGCACAGCTGCGCCCCGGAAACGCGCCGGGACTCCTTCTTGGACTCCCCGCCCGAGCATGTGGCGGGCGGCGGGGCGCTGTCCGAGGACGACGATGTCCCCTGCAACGCCCACAGACCGATACCGAGTGCCGATACCAGTGCCACGGCAGCGACGGCCTGCCCCCACGCGCCCGCACCCTCCGCGCCCGCCCCTTGCGCGGGCGCACCCTTCGCGGGCGCGCCAGAATCGTCCACCATGTCCCCCACCTGCCATGATCCCCCGATAAGTGCCCCCGGACCTTAACCCGCGATCATCAGGTGGACAAGGGAATTCGCCGTCACCACGGCGCCGGCCCTCCCTGGGCGCTCTTGCTGTGGCCCGGTGGCACCGCCGGCTCGGCTCATGGCTCGCCGTCCGGTCCCTAGTCGGCGCGGCCCGTCGCCGCCACCGTCACGCCCAGCCCGATCATGGCGAAGCCGCCCGCCCCGCCGACCATCGACAGACGACGGTCCGAGCGGGCGAACCAGGAACGGGCCGCCGAGGCACCCAGGCCCCACAGGGTGTCCGTGATCAGGCCGATGGCGACCGGGACCAGGCCCAACACCATCATCTGGACGGGGACGTGGCCCGCCGCGTGGTCCACGAACTGTGGCAGCACCGCGGCGAAGAAGACGATGCCCTTCGGGTTGGTGACGCCCACGAAAATCCCGTCCAGGATCGTCCGCAGATCGCCACGCCGCTCACTCGCCGGGGCCTCCATGGCCGCCGCGCGCATCTCTTTGCGGTGCCGGAACGCCTGCACGCCCAGATAGACGAGGTAGGCCGCGCCGGCCATCTTCACGCCCATGAACACCGCCGCCGAGCTCTCCACCAGCGCGCCGAGGCCCCACGCCACAGCAATCACCAGGACGTACGAACCGACCAGGTTGCCGAGGACCGTCGCGAGCGCCGTGCGGCGGCCGTGCGCAAGGGCCCTGCCGATCACGAACAGCACGCTCGGCCCCGGAATCACGATCACCAGCAGCGACATCGCCGCAAACGCGAGAATGCTCTCCGTGGACACCATGTGTCCCCCACCTCCTGAAATGCGTTCCAGGGGCTCATACAAACAGAGGGCGGACCATCCGCTCCAGGCTCATCCACATACCGATATCGCCGGGCACCGGCTGCTCCCCGGGCTCGCTGATGCCCGAAGCGGCCGCGGGAGGTTATGAGGCCAGGCGAGCCCAACCCGGCAGGCACGCACGGCATTTGAGTGGGACGGGCCCGATGCGGAGAGCCCCTGCTCCGCGCCCGAGTGCTCCGGAACGCACAGTAGGGGCCATCCGAAGATGGCCCCTACCTGCGCTTGCACCGTCGGGACGACAGGATTTGAACCTGCGACCCCTTGACCCCCAGTCAAGTGCGCTACCAAGCTGCGCCACGTCCCGGTGCCCGATGCGGCCGGGATGTCCCGGCTGACCGCGCACGAGAACAATACCGCATGTCAGAGGGTGGGGGCTGCCACTTTCCCGGCTCGCGGCGGGGCGGCGGGTGCGAGATGAGTAGCTGTACTCATGCGCCGGTGTCACCGTGCCGCCACGCTACGCGCATGACTACTCCATCGATTCAGCGGCCGACGACCACGGCCTTCTTCGTGCAGGCCGCGATCTCCTTCGGGCTGTCGCTGGTGGCGCTGGTGATCGGGATCATCAAGCTGCCGGTGGGGCCGTGGGAGCGCGGTTTTCTCGCTCTCGGCCTGATTTTCGTGGTGTCGTCGGCGTTCACGCTGGCGAAGTGCGTGCGCGACCGCCAGGAGGTCGAGGAGGTGACGAACCGGGTGGACAAGGCCCGGATCGACAAGCTCCTCATCGAGCAGGACGTCTTCAAGCCGGGGCAGGTCTGACCCCGGCGGGGGGGGGGGGGGGGGGGGGGGGGGGGGGGGGGGTAGGGGGGGGGGGGGGGAGGGTGGGGGGGGGGGGGGGGGGGGGGGGGGGAGGGGGGGGGAGAGGCGCCATCGGGGAGGGGGGGAG